>JARGPD010000054.1:15858-27985 GCA_029212845.1 Planctomycetota bacterium | reverse complement strand
CGCGTCGACCGAGCCGACGCGTAGGGCGGCCGGACCCGCCGTTTTGATGCGGTACCGTTGGCGCCTTCCGTGGGCTCAGTCGCCGTTGAGGCCCTGGGTGAGTTCTTCGACGCTCTCTTCGAGCTCGGTCATGCGGGCCTTGAGCTCCTCCCGCTCCGAGTCCGCCATCTCGGGCTCGGCGCCCTTCTTGAGGCGCGCGACGATCGCGTTGAGCTCGTCCCTGAGCTTCTCGAGCTCGGCCGCCCGGTGGGCCTTGTCGAAGGCGACGTCCTCGGCGACGGGCTCTTCGGCTCTGCTCTTGGAGTCCTTGAGCTTCTCGCGCTGGGGCAGCACGGGCTTGTCGGCGTCGATCGGGCGCTGATTCATGAAGGTCGGCGACACGATCTCGATGTCGTCGTGGTGCAGGGCGTCGATCACCTCGGTTCGCAGGCGCGAGCGCGTCGTCAGGAGGCGGTCGATGTCGTCGAGGAAGCCCGCGACCATGTAGGTCACCGAGAAGTCGCCGAGCGTCTTCACGTGCACGTAGGCGTCGCGCAGCCCGGTGGCCTCGGCGGCCTTCTTGAGCGCCGCCTCGATGCGACCGCGCGGCGCGTCGTAGCCCAGGGAGAGCTTCACCGAGACGACCGTGCCCGAGGCCCGCACGACCTTCACCGGGTTCGTGACCAGGTTCATGTTCGGCATGGTGATCAGGTCGCGGTCCTCGCTCTGGATCTCGACGTGGAACAGCCCGCGCTCGGTCACGCGACCGAAGGTGTCGTTGATCTTGATGAAGTCGCCCGGCCGGAACGAGCGGATCGAGCGCAGCATCAGCCCCGCCATCGCGTTCGACACGAAGGTGGTCGACGAGAGGGCGATCACCGCGGTGAAGGCCAGGCCGACCAGGCTCAGGATCTGACCGCGGGTCTCGGTCTCGAGCGGGAGGGACACGATCACGAACAAGAGGCCGAGCAGTGTCAGCGCGATCAGCCCCAGCTGACGCGGCAGGCGCTGCTCGGTCCCGACGTGGGAGCGCGTGCCCAGGAGGTAGCGGTGCGCAAGCGGCAGCACGACCACCATCAGCGCCAGCACACCGAGGGCGGGCACGAGCGTCGGCAGGTAGTCGAGCAGGGAGTCCAGCTGTTCGCCGGCCAGGAACCCGAGCAGCGCGAGGTTGTTCATGGCCCGAGGGTACTGGGGCCAGAGTCCTGCCCCGGGTACGAATCGGCGCCTTCCTCGGAGCTCCCCGGGCCGGGGTCCGACGCTCGGCCCCGGGGGGCGTCGCCTGGCAGCGGCTCCGAGGCGACCCGCGCGCCCACTCCCGCCCAAGGGGCTCGGTCCCCGATCCGCTCCAGGGCCGCTGCCCCCGCGGCGGGAGCTGCCGTCGCCGTGACGCGCCTCCCGCCGCCTCCCGCCGGACGCAGCCACAGCGAGCCAAGCCCGGGCAACCCGCGAGCCTCTCGCCATGCCCAGGTCCAAGGGGTCCAAGGGGTCCAAGGGTCCCGAGGCACCCGCCCCCTTCAGCGCACGAGCTCGCCCAGCCAGTCGCCCGCCGCGGCCGCCGCTTCGGGCAGGCTGCGGCCAAGGGCTAGGCCCGCGGCCACCGCCGAGGCATGCCGGCAGCCCGACCCGTGCAGGCTGGCCCCCACCTTGCGCCGGTGCTCGTGCACGTGCAGCTTGCCCGCGCCGTCGACCACGTGGTCGCGCACGGGATCCTCGCCCCCGTGCCCGCCCTTGAGCACCAGCCCGCGCAACCCCTGGGTGCGCGGCGAGCCGGTCTGCATGCGCTGGCACAGGGCGCGCACCAGCTCCATCGGATCGCTGTCCAGGGCGAGGCCCATCAAGCTGGCCGCCTCGGGCCGGTTCGGGGTCAGGACGAGGCCCTCGGCCAGGAGCGACTCCAAGAGCACCCGCCGCCCGGCCGCGTCCAGGAAGACCTCGCCCCCGCTCGCGGCCAGGACCGGATCGAGCACCACCGGCAGGTCGGGTCGCAGCCGCCGCGCCTCGCGCACCAGGGCCAGCGCCGCCTCGACGGCCGCCGCCCCCGGCAGCAGCCCGAACTTCAGGGCGCCGAGCTCGCCGCGCAGCTCGCGCACCAGGCCCACGGCCTCGTTGAGCCAGATGCCCGGCGTGACCGCGCCCACCTCGAGCACGCGGCCCGCCTCCTGCTCGGTCCAGGCCGTCACCACGCTGATGCAGCTCACGCCGAAGTGCCCGGCCGCCTCGCGGTCCGCGTCGACCCCCGCCCCCCAGCCGAGCCCGGCCTCGAAGCGGTAGCTCGGGTCGTGGCCCGCGACCGCCAAGAGCACGGGGCTGGAGGAGTTCAAGCCCATCCCTGCTGAGCCCCTAGGCCAGCGGGCGCCCGAGGCGCAGCTCGCTGTCCGGCCCGTCCCCGTCCGCGCCCTTGCCGACCATCGCCAGCACGCGGTCGCGCAGGCTGCGCTCGAGCTCGCGCAGGTCCACGTCCATCGGGTCGTTCAGCTCCACGCGACCGCCGGCGATGCGGCCGTGACCGCCGAAGCTGCCGCGGCCCTCGAGGATCATGCCCAAGAGGTTGTAGGCGCCGCGCTCCCCCACCGAGGTGCGCAGGGACAGGTAGTACTGGCCCTCGTAGGCGCCGCCGACGAGGCTCCACCGGCAGCCATCGAGCCGCACGAAGAAGTCCGCCATCTCGGCCACCGCCTCGGGGTTGACGACGTCGCCGAGCAGGCCCAGCACCATCGTCCCGTGCTGCCGCGCGCTGCGCAGGGCGCTGGCCAGCTGGCTGAAGTACTCGGGCGGGAGGTTGGGCCGCTGGATGCGCTGCAGGGCGGACTGGTCGGCCATCCGGAAGCAGTCGAACCAGGCGTCCTGGTCCAGCTCGGTGACGCCCTCGGCCAGGTCGCCGGTGTCGTAGCGCACCCCGCAGAAGATCGCTCCGGCCGTGCGCGCGTCGGGCACGACCCCGGCCGCACGCAGGTACTCGAAGACCATGCTCGAGGTCGCACCCACGCCGACGCGGATGTCCTCGTGCCACGCGTCGGCATAGGTGGCCACGGGCTTGTCGCCATGCTCCGGGCTGCCTTCCGAGGAGCTGGCGTCCTCGAGGGGCGGCGGCTCGTGGTGGTCGATGATCGCGACGACCGGCAGGTCGCTGGGGATCTTGGTGTGCCCGAAGGAGGGCTGGGTGTCGACCAGGACGAGGCCCGCGAAGGGCCCGTGGTCGAGGCCCTCGCAGTCCTCGAACTCGAGGCCCAGCTCGCGCACCATGGCCAGGTTCTCGGCGCGGTGGATGCGCCCGAGCGTCGCCACCGTCGCCTTGTGGCCGAACCCGCGCTCGATCAGGGCCAGCATGCCGACCGCCGCCCCCATGGCGTCCGGGTCGGGGGAGCGGTGGGTCAGGATCAGGAAGTGGTCCTTGCCGGACTCGGCCACAGCTGCCGCGAGGGTCTCGCGCAGGGCGGCTACGCGCTGCTCGCCGGTGAGGGCGGCGCCGGGGGGGTCGGGGGCATTCACGCGCGCGATCCTAGCCTGTCGGCGGGCCAACCCTGCAAGCAATCAGGCGAGTGCGAGGCCAGTCACCGGCCTAGCGGGCCCGGCTGGGCTAGAAGCCCAGGTCGAGCAGCGACTGGACGCTCGACAGGATCTCGGCGCGGCCATGGCGCGCGCCGACCTCGATCACGCGCTGGGCCTGCTTGGGCGCGTACTCGGACACCATCTTGAAGTCGACCTCGCCGAGGCCGATCGGCAAGCCCAGCTCGCCCCCGGCGGCGTCCTGCAGGTGCAGGCCCCCCATCCGGCCGGCGAAGCGGTCCAGCCAGGCACCCTGGTTCGGCAGGCCCTGGCGCTCGCGCAGGTGCACGTTGCCGACGTCGTGCCAGTAGCAGATGCCATCCAGGTCGTCCATGACCCAGCCCATGGCCTCGATGCCGAGGAGATCGTCGAGGCGCTCCCCGGGCTCGACGCAGAAGCTGATGTCGGGCGCGTCCTTGCGCAGGGTGTGGAGGCCCCGGCACAGGTGTTCGATCTGGGACTGGCCCGCCTGCTGGACCTCGTGGGCCAGCTCGCGGATCTCCCCGGCCAGCTCGCCCTCGGCCCCGTCCTCGCCCAGGCCTTCCTTGGCGACGCGGGCCTCGAGCTCGTTCGAGCGGCGGTTCAGGTCCTCGTTCGCGACCCGCGAGCCGCGCAGGATGATGCGCGGAACCTGCCAGGTCTCGGCCAGGCGCAGGTGTCGGCGGATCGAGTTGAGCGCGCGCTCGCGCTCGCCCTCCTCGGGGCTGGCCAGCTTCCAGGCGATCATCTCGCCGTGCTTCACGTCCCGGCAGCCGGCGACCATCGAGCAGAGGCTGGTCGAGGTCTCGCGCTGGGCCTCGCAGAGCCCGTCCATCGTCACCGGAGCTTCGGTCAGGCCGAGCTCGATGCAGCGGAACCCCATCGCCACCGCGGTGAAGATCTGATCCTCGATCTTCGTCAGACGGTCGCCGAAGCAAGCGGTCGAGAGGCTGAACTCGTTGGGGATGGAGGGGGTCGCCATGATGTGCTGGGGGACGGAACTCTTCTTCCTCGGTCGGACCCGGTAGGGAACTACACCGAAAGCGAGGCCCGATTCGAGCGAGCCACGGTCCCGGGCACCGGGCGGTAGATATCGCAAATTGAGCCGGACCTGTCGACTGGAATCGTGGGTCCCCGGGCGGACCTTACGATTGGACGCGGCCAGCAAGGTGGAGGGCCCAGGACCACGGCAGCGATCCTGGGCCCCTGGACGGACTCCGTTGTCGTGCGTCGCTAGACGCGGACCTCGCCCTCGACGGCGCCGAGGCCATCGTAGTTCTCGAGCAGCGGCGCGACCTCGCCGGTGAGGAACTCGTCGACCTGCTCCGGGGCCCGGCCGATGTGGCGCGCGGGCTCGAGGATCTCGTCGAAGCGCGGGGCCAGGTCGCCGACGAGCGGGTCGGCGGCGAGCAGCTCGCGGAAGGGATTCGGCCGCCCCTTGTGGATCGCCTCGGAGGCGTTGCGGCTGATCATGCGGAAGGCCTCGTGCACGTCCTGGCGGTCCTTGCCCGCGGCGACGGCCTCCATCATCAAGGCCTCGGAGGCCAGGAACGGCAGCTCCTCGGCCAGGTGGGCGGCGAGCACGGGCTCGTGCACGACCATGCCGCTGGTGACGTTCAGGTACAGGTTCAGCACCGCGTCGGTGGCCAGGAACATCTCGGCCAGGGTGATGCGGCGGTTGGCCGAGTCGTCGAGGGTGCGCTCGAACCACTGGTTGGCGGCGGTGTGGGCCGTGTTGTCCAGGGCCGAGATCACGTAGCGCGACAGGGAGCAGATGCGCTCCGAGCGCATCGGGTTGCGCTTCCACGGCATCGCCGACGAGCCGATCTGCTTCTCCTCGAAGGGCTCCTCGACCTCGCGGCGCCCGGACATCAGGCGTAGGTCCGTGGCGAACTTGTGGGCCGACTGGCAGATGCCCGACAGCACCTGGCCGATGCGGAAGTCGAGGCGCCGCGAGTAGGTCTGGCCGGTGACCGTGAAGCGCCGCTCGAAGCCCATCGCGCGGCTGACTCGCTCGTCGAGCTCGACCACCTTGGCGTGGTCCCCGCCGAACAGGTTCAGGAACGAGGCCTGGGTGCCGGTGGTGCCCTTGACGCCGCGGAAGCGGATCATCGAGGCCGAGTGCTCGAGGTCGTTGAGGTCGTCGACCAAATCCTGCAACCACAGGCAGGCGCGCTTGCCGAGGGTCGTCGCCTGGGCCGGCTGGTAGTGGGTGTAGCCCAGCACCGGCAGGTTCTTCCACTGGTCGGCGAAGGCCTGCAGCTGGCCGATCAGGGTCACCAGCTGGCGGCGTACCAGGTCGATGCCGTCGCGCAGCTGCACCAGGTCGGTGTTGTCGCCGACGAAGCACGAGGTCGCGCCCAGGTGGATGATGCCGCGCGCCTTGGGGCACTGGTCGCCCCAGGCATGCACGTGGGCCATCACGTCGTGGCGTAGCTTGCCCTCGTACTCGGCAGCGAGATCGAAGTCGATGTCCGTGGCGTGCTCGCGCAGCTCGTCCAGCTGCTCGTCGCTGATCGGCAGCCCGAGCGCCTGCTCGGACTCCGCCAGGGCGATCCACAGCTGGCGCCAGGTGGTGAATTTCTTCGTGTCCGACCAATTGAAGCGCATCGCCTTGCTCGCGTAGCGCGAGGAGAGCGGGCTCGTGTAATTCTCGCGGTCCATGGGCGGTACTTTACGCTCTCAGGCCCCCGGTCCGTCCCCCTGTGCGCTCTTTGGGGCCGCTTCCCGGCCGGCGGCGCTCCCTAGTAGCCGATGGTCGCAGCGATGGCGCAGAGGACGCAGGCCAGGGTCGCCCGCAGGAGGCGCCAGCGAAGGCCGGCCTCGGTGCTCTCTGGGTCGCCCGCCGCGCGGGCCACGTCGAGGGTCACCAGCGCGCCCACGAAGTCGGTGCACAGGTCGATCCACGAAGCGTCGCGGCCATAGACCCAGGACTGGTGCCACTCGTCGGTCACGCCCCAGGCCAGGACCAGGGCCAGGATCACGAGGCGATCGCGCCCCGAGAGGCGCGACCAGCCGCCGGCCCGCGGCAGGGCCAGGGCCAGCCAGAGAGCCAGCAGCCCGAACAGCGGCGCATGGGCTAGGTTGCCGAGCACCGACCACCAGAAGGTGCCGACCTCGGGCGCCCCCTCGCGGCTCGAGGAGAGCCAGATCAGGCCGGCCCAGAGCACGACGACCAGGGCGTAGGCCGGGCGCGGGAGGCGCAGGAGCCGGTCACCGGACCAGGCCAGGAGCCTGCGCCAGGTGCCCGCTGGTGGGCGCGCCATGGCTACTCGCCTCGCTGGACTTCGCGATGGGCCTCGAAGATGAGGCCGCGCTCGCCGGCTCGAACAGCCATGTGGCCGACCATCTCGCGCACCAGGAACAGGCCCCGGCCGCGCTCGTCCTCGGGATCGATCGGCTTGTCGCCCGCCAGGGTCGCCGCTGACTCGGTCGGGTCACCGCCGCCCTGGTCCTCGACCTCGAGGTGCCAGCCCTTGGCGTCGATCTCCAGGCGCAGGAACATCACGACCTCGCTCTCGAGGTCGGCCTCGGTGAAGGCCCCCCCGCCACCGCCGTGGTCGACGGCGTTCGCGAGCAGCTCCGAGGTCACCAGCATCAGGCGCTCGATCTCCTCGTCGGGCACCTCGTCGGTGCGCGCGAAGGTCTGCACGACGCGGCGACCGACCCGCACGGCGCGATGCACGCAGGGTAGCTCGAGGGCCAAGTGGCTCGGGTGCGCGCTCAAGCCTGGACCTCCACGAGCAGGGACAGGTCGAGGGCCGGGGCCGAGTGGGTCAGGGCCCCCACCGAGATGCGGTCGACGCCCGTGCGCGAGACCGCCTCGACGCCCTCGAGGCCGACACATCCGGAGGCCTCGAGCTCGATCGGGCGACCGCGCCCTGCTGCCAGGGCCCGCAGGCCGGGCACGAGGGCAGCCATCTCCTTTGGGCTCATGTTGTCGAGCAGCACGACGTCGGCGCCACCGCGCACGGCCCCCTGGGCCTCTTCCGCGTCGCGCGCCTCGGAGGTGATCCGGATGCCCTCCCCGAGCTGCCCCCGCACGCTGCGGGTCAGCTCCTCGAGGCCGACCCCCGCGAGGTCCGTGTGGTTGTCCTTGATCATCGCCTCGTCGAACAGCCCGAAGCGATGGTTCTCGCCGCCGCCGCAGATCACGGCGTACTTCTGTAGGAGCCGCAGCAGCGGCGTGGTCTTGCGCGTGTCGAGGATCCTGGCCCGGCCACCGGCGCGCTGCACGTAGGCCGCGGTCAAGGTCGCGACCCCCGAGAGCTGCTGCAGGAAGTTCAGGGCGGTGCGCTCGGCCACCAGGATCGCCCGCGCGTCGCCGGTCACGCGGGCCACCTCCTGGCCCGGCTCGACCGCGTCCCCATCCGTCGCGAGCAGCTCGATCGTGGCCGAGCCGTCGCAGACGAGGAAGGCCTCGCGGAACAGCTCGAGCCCGGCCAGGGTGCCGCTCGCCTTGGCCACCAGGCGCGCGGTGACCTTGGCCCCCAAGGGCACCGCCGTGCTCGAGGTCAGGTCCCCGTCCCCGAGGTCCTCCTCGATCGCTTCGGCGACGAGGGAGCGCAGGCCATCGGGGCCGAGGGCCTCGGTCAGACTACTCGAGTCGTCTTCCGTGGTACTGGGTCGGGAGGGTGCCATGGCTCCCGAGTGTACCGAGGTGAGCGCCGGAAGGTCCCGGTGGATTGAGCCTTGGCAGGCCAGGAGGCGGGACGTTCGGCCCCGGCCGCGCGAGTCCGCCGAAGCGCCGGGGCTTCAGGGTGGCGCGGAAGGGCCCGCGGCGGTCCTCCAGGCTGCGGTGCACCACCTCGGACGTGGCCGGCCCGATGCCGGGGACCTCCTCCAGCACGAGCGGCTCCTCGGGCGGACGGCTCCAGCGCGCCTCGACGACGTCCGCAGCCCGCGCCGGGCCCACCGACGGCAGGCTGCGCAGCTCCCGGGGCGAGAGCTGCTCGAGCTCCCACACCGGGCGGTGCCGCTCGACCTCCGCCTCCAGCTCGGCCGGCTCGGGGTAGCTCCGGAAGGACCAGGCCAAGGCGGCCGCGGTCACCAACCAGCCCAGGGCGACCCAACGCCACAGGGGACTGGACGACTCGTTCATGGGATTCATCATCAATGAGGACGCTCGGGCCCGCGTACGGTGACAGGCCGATCCAGGGAAACCCGCCCCGCAGGTCCGCCCCCCATTAGTTAAAAGCCCTCAACCCAGCCCCCCCAAGCTTCCGATCTCCGTCCGATGCCCCGCGCCGTCAAGATCGTCCTCGTCATCCTCGCCCTGCCCGCGCTGCTCTTCGCCGGGGCCATCCTCTATGGGGTCTACCTCGGCCTGACCGGCCAGGTCGCGCGCACCGAGGAGCCCCCCCAGCCGGCACCCATCGAGGCCCCCTCCCAGGCGGACCGCCCCAGGGTTGGCTCCCTCGCGGGCCTGCCCAGCCCCCTCGACGCCGAGGCGGCCAAGGACTGGATCGAGGACCAAGGCCTGCTTCGGGTCGTGGATGGCGAGCTCGTCGGCGATGCCGAGGGCTTCGCCAGCATCCCGCTCGACGACGCCGTCGCCTTGCACCAGGCCCTGCGCAGGGGCCAGGACAAGTACCAGGGCCTGCGCTTGTTGACCTTCGCCTGGCTCAGCCACCTGCCGCCCGAGCCGCGGCTGGCCTTCGCGAACGAGGTGGGCATCGCCTTCCGGCCCGACGGCGAGCGCTTCGGCCGCGCCTACATCGGCGAGCTCTGCGGCATGTACTTCTCCCAGACGAACGACCCGGACTCGATCTTCGCCCAGGCCGTGCGGCGCTACTGCGAGGTGATCGACAGCGACGCGGTGATCCAGTCCCTCCGCGACTTCAACGTGATCCAGGCGGACCCCTCCGTCGACCAGTGGTACCTGCGCGTCGACCAGAAGATGCAGGACTTCGACCCCGACACCCTGCTCGCGATCCGCGACGCGATCGACCTCTTCTTCGGCCTCGGCGACCGCAAGTACCTGCGCGCCCAGCTGGCCGACCTGGCCGAGACCAAGCGCGGCGCCTAGCCGCTCGCTCCAAGACCCAAGCTCCCCCCCCATGCTGAACCTCGCCCTGACCGCCTTGCTCCTGGCCCCGCTCGCCCAGGACGCCGACCCCCTCGCCGAATTCGCCGCGCGCATCGAGTCCACCGACAGCCTCCACGAGCGTGTCGACCTGGCGCGCTTCGCCCGGCGCAGCGACCCCGGTGGCAGCCTGTGGTGGTACGAGGTCGAGGCCCGCGCCCGCCAGCGCATCGCCGACCACTCGGCCGCCGTACGCATCCTGACCGAGGCGCTCGCCAACCCGCTGGTCGATCGCGACCGTGCCGTACTGCACGAGCTGCGCGCGCGCTCGCTCGACTTCCTGAACGATCGCGAGCGCAGCCTGGCCGACATGGCGCGCGCCGCCGAGCTGGACCCCAGCCGACCGGAGCTGGCCCAGGACCTGCACGCGGAGCTCGCTCTCCGAGTGGATCGGCGCAGGGTCAGCCGCGAGCTGCGCGAGGCCCGTCAGCTCTTGACCGCCTTCCCCGAGGAGCCCACGGTCCAGCTGCGCTGGGCGCGGGCCAACCTGAACGTGGGCAGTCCCGAGGAGGCCGACCCCTACTACGGAGCGCTGCTCGAGACCGCTCCCGAGCTCCTCGAGCTGTCCGACCTCTTGGGCTATGCCGAGTTCAACGAGTCGATCGGCTGGGACGATGTCGCCATCCAGAGCATGGAGCTCGCGATCGAACGCTATCCGGGGGCCGGCCTCGAGCAGCGCCTCGTCGAGCTCAAGGCCGGCGACGGGATCGGCGAGTTCGGTGGCGACTTCGGCTATGGCGGCTACGGCGGCTACGGCGGCGGGGGCTACATGGACGAGGAGAACCTCGAGCCGACCGAGCCACCCGAGGCCTGGGACAACGCCGTTCTGCGCGACGCCATGACGAGCTGGGAGAACCTGATCGCCGACATGGAGCCCCACTCCGAGTCCTACTACGAGCAGTACTTCGAGCACGAGGAAGCGCTTCGCTCGCTGACCGACGAACTCACCCTGTCGCAGACCGTCGCCGAAGCCGAAGCCCTGCGCGGCCGCGGCGAGGCCCTGGTCGCACAGATCGCTCCCTGGGCCGCGCTCCACGCCACCCTGCTGGCCTCCGCGACGCGCATTCAGGACGAGCTCTTGCCCTGGTTCGACTGGGCCTGGCTGCAGCCGGAAGAGCACCCGCGCGCCGCCCAGATCGCCCGGCTCAAGTCCCTCGGCGACCGCTACTGGTCCTTGCCGAACTTCGACACGAAGGACCTCTCGGCCCTCGCCGGGGCGGCGGTCGACGAGCGCGTGGGCGTGCTTGACCTGCGCGATCAACGCGAGCGCGCCATCGCGGAGCTGCTCGCCACACGCCACTCCCTGGCACCCAACGAGGTCCTCGGCCGGGTGCAAGACTTGCTCCGGTCCGGCCCCGCGTCGCCCGACCTGCTGGCAGCGCTCGGCCTCGCGCACCTGGGCCTCGACGACAAGTACCAGGCACTCGTGCCCCTGCACATGTCCCTAGCGAGCGAGACCGCGGGTGCCTTCGAAGCCGAAGTTCGCGGCGCGCTGAGCGACCTCGAGCTGACCGCCGAGTCGCTCGCCGACGGTGCCCGCGCCGCGCTCCGAAGCGGCCAGGCGCAGCAGGCCCGGGCTATGGCCGCGCGCGCCGCGGACCTGGCTCCCCTGCGACCCGACCTGCACGCGCTCGAGGCCGACTGCCTGGAAGCCCTGGACGAGCTCGACGACGCCCTGCGCGCCCGCCGGCTCGCCACGTACCTTCAGCCGAGCGAGGGCTTCGATCCCCTGGTGCTGCGCTCGCACGTACGCCTAGCGATGGAGACTCGCGCCCTGGCCGAGGCCAAGGAGGTCGCCGACCTCCTGGTCGCGATGAGTCCTCGCGACCCGGAGGCCCTCTTCCTGCGGGTGCCGATCCTGGTGATGCACGACCAGGCCGAGGCCGCACTCGCCGACGGCAGGTTCGCCCGCGAGCTGGGTGGCCGCTCGGACTCGAACAAGCGGGAGAACTGGCAGTGGCTGATCGAGCGCCGGCAGCCCATGAAGCTGCCCTACGGGCGAGCGTGGAGCGAAGATGACGCGCATGAGCTGACCGACAGGCTGCCCTGGTGGCCGGGGGGCGACCGCCTCGGCGACGCGACCAAGGCCATGTGCCAGGCGGTCCTGGACACCATCCTGGGCAAGCGCAGCATCGAGGACCTGGGCCAGCCTTTTGAGGAGTGGAGCGCGGACGATCAGCTCGCCTGGCCTGGGGTGGCCGCGTTCCTCGCCGGCGAGATCCTCCAGGCCAAGGGCGACTACGACGGCGCGAAAGTCTGGTACCGCAGCTCGATCGCGGACAAGCGAACACCGACCGGTGTGGCCTTCCTCGCGTCGGTCCGGGTGGATGGGCCGATGCGCAAGGTGAGCGGCTCCGACTACCGACCGATCCTCGTGCCGCGCGACGCCCCCGACCTCGAGGCGGCCATGAAGCGCGCCCGTTCCGGCCAGACGATCCACCTCGACTCGGGTCGGCACTACGTGTACCAGCCGCTCGATTCGAGCGTGCACATCGTCGGCGTCGGCGCCGGCGAGACCACGCTCGTCCTGAGCGC
>JARGPD010000054.1:13901-15758 GCA_029212845.1 Planctomycetota bacterium | reverse complement strand
GGGCACGTGGTCCTCGACCGGGTCGTCTTCGATCAGCCGCTGGAGCTGGCTGGCGGCGCAGGGCTGCTCGCGGATCGTGTGACCCTGCACGGGGCTGCGGCGTTGCAGCTGACCGGCGCGGAGACCCACGCCGAGGTCGGCGGCCTGACGGTGCACGCCAACACGAACCCGGTCCTGGTCTTGACGGAAGGCGCGACGGCCCAGGTCGAGCGAACGCTCTGGCGCGCGCAGGACACGACGCCGCTGGTCAGCACGACCCAGGGCACGAGCCTGCGCCTGGGCAGCGTCGACCAGATCGGCAGCGCGGAGCTCGCGCTTGCAGGCGCTGGCACGATCGAGCTGGGCACGCCCATCAAGACCCTCGAGCTGGCGTCCCTGGCCCGTAGCCTCGACCCGATCGTCGTCTCGGACTCGGACGGCCTGAAGGCGGCCCTCACGAACTCGCTTGCACCCGACGTGGTGGTCCACATGCAACCCGGCGCCTACCTGCTGGCCGGCGTCGAGCTGTTCGGCGATGCGGTGCTGGTCGGCCTCGGCGAGGGTGTGCAGCTGCAGGTTCGCAGCGACACCAGCGACCACATCCTGCGTGTGCCCGAGGGCGTCGATCTGGTGATCGAGAACGTCGAGCTCGGCGTGCGCACCTGGCGTCCGGCCGAAGCCGGCAGCGCGGTCGCCAAGGCTGGAGGTGCGTACCTGCTGGACTTCAGCCACGAGGTGTACGAGCTGCTCCAGGTCGAAGGCGAGGTGCTGCTCGAGGGCGTCTCTCAGCTGCGCCAGGCCGGTGGCGACAAGGCCGCGCGTGAGCTGATCGCCAAGGTCGGCAAGCGCGGGCGGTTGGTGTCCTTCGGCTTGTCCGGGGGGCGCGGCCTGGTGGTCGAGGGTCACGCCCAGCTCGCTGGCGGCGGCGTCGACATCCTGCAGGTCAGCGGCAAGGGCAGCGTTGAGCTGACCGGGCGCGGCCACCTCGAGCGCATCGAGGTCACCGGCTCCGCGACGCGCGTGCTGCTCGACGACCTGCGCCCCGAGCGACTGGACTTCGCCGCCTTCCGCGCGGGCGCCAACGACCCGCGCTCGAAGCTGCGCCAGCTGCACGACGGCGTCGACCCCGAGGCCTTCCGCGACCAGCTGATCGCCGAAGCCCGGACGCGTTGGCTGACCGACATCCCGGCCGGCACCGAAGAGCGCGGCGCAGCCCTGGTCGCCTACGTGGTCGCCCACGACCGCGCCCTCGCCTACACCCAACCGAATCTCGACGAGCGCGCTGACGCCGCCGTGGCCGTCGTCGCGCCTTACCTGCGCGGCGACGTGCCGCTGATCCAGGTCGTGATCGAGAGCACCAGCTACTCCAACGTGCCCTATGCCTTGAACCAGGCCTTCTACCGGGACATGGACCCGGACGACTACCGCAGCTTCATCTCCGCGAACCGCGCGCGCCACGCGCTCGGGGACGATGCCACGGCCGAGGCCGTCGAGACCTACGCGACCTGGGAGGAGGCCGTACTCGCCGGCGAGGTCACACGGGACACGAGCAACATCTGGCAGGGCATGGGGCGGTCCCTCGCGGAGTGGCGGGCGAACGAGCTGCGCGTCGCGCGCGAGGCTGCGGCACGCGAGCGCGAGGTCACGGCCGCGCTGGCCTCGGGCGACCGCGCGCGCATCAAGAAGGCGCTCAAGGCAGTCGGCCTCGACCGCTGGTTGAAGTACGTGAGGTACGACGACGAGGCCAGCCTCTACGAGCTCGAGGAGGCGCTCGCCGCGGCACGTGGTAGCGAGCATCAGTACGCGCTGATGAGACGTCGCGACGAGCTACAGGCCGCTCAGGCGCCGCCGGCCTCGTCCTACGGGAGCAGCTACGGG
>JARGPD010000054.1:0-13801 GCA_029212845.1 Planctomycetota bacterium | reverse complement strand
GCAGCTACTCGAGCGGCTCGGGCAGCTCGAGCGGCTACTCGCCAGGCTTCGATGCCTGGCAGACCTCGATGGAGAACTGGGGCCGCAGCATGGACCGAGCCCTCGAGGCGGTCACCTCGAGCTCCTACCGGAACTACCGCAACGACTACGACTACTAGCGACTGGCTGACGACCGCTCCAAGTGGCTGCCGTCGTTCCAACGTCAGAACGCGGTGCGCGCGGGACTCATGAGGTTCCACGCGCGCCGCTGACACAGGGTGAACCAAGCGGCTGGTGCGCTTCGCGGTGGGCTCGACTAGGCTGCTGGACCAACTGCCCTCGCCCACGTCCCCGACCGACTCCCGCCATGTCCACCCGCCGCCAGTTCCTAGGCTCCTCCGCCGCCCTCCTCACCGGCGCGACCCTCGCGCCCGCCACCCTCGCCCGCGGCCTGGCGATCCCGGCCGCCGCGCCGCTCTCGATCCTCGTGCTCGGCGGCACCGGCTTCATCGGCCCGCACGTGGTCGAGACCGCCCTCGCGCGGGGTCACAGGGTGACCGTCTTCAACCGCGGCAGCAACCCCGGCATGTTCGGCGACCGCGTCGAGGAGCTGACCGGCGACCGCGACGTGAACGTGGGCGACGGCCTCGGCTCCCTCGCCGGCGACCGCCGCTGGGACGTGGTCATCGACAACTCGGGCTACGTCCCGCGCCACGTGCGCGACTCGGCCGAGCTCCTGAAGGAGCGCACCGGCCGCTACCTGTTCACCTCGACCGTCGCGGTCTACGACTACGACGCGCTCGAGCTCGAGGACGGCGTCCAGGTCGCGCGCCATGACTCGCCCCTGCTTCCCGCGCCCGAGCCGGCCACCGAGCGCGTGACCGGCGCGACCTACGGTCCGCTGAAGGCCGAGACTGACCGCATCGTGCGCGCGGTCTATGGCGAGCGCGCGACCGTCGTCCGGCCCTGCTACATCGTGGGTCCCGGCGACTCGACCGACCGCTTCACCTACTGGGTCGAGCGCCTGATCCGCGGCGGCGACGTGGTCTGCCCCTTCGGCCCCGACCGCATGATGAACGCGATCGATGTGCGCGACCTCGCCACCTTCATGATCCACCTGGCCGAGGCCGACACCCCGGGCACCTTCAACGGCGTCGGCCCCGCCAGCCCGATCAGCAACGAAGCCGCCATGCATGCGATCCGCAGCTTCTGTGCCGCGCCGACGACCCTGCACTGGCCGAGCGCCGAGCTGCTCGACGAGGTCGGCTTCGCCACGCCGATGTTCGACCGCGCGCGCGGCGACCGGCGCACGGACGCTTCCGCCGCTGTCGCCGCCGGCCTGGCCTACCGCTCGCTCGCGACCACTATCGCCGACACCCACGCCTGGTGGCAAGGGCTGGACGAGGAGCGCACCGCCCGGCCGCGCGGCTGGCCCTCGGCCGAGCGCGAGGCCGCGGTGCTCGCCAAGCTGTAGTGTCCCGGGCCGCGGGGGGGGGTTGGGGTGGCCGGCGGCCTGGTCGCCCCCCGGCCGCGGGGGGCCCGCCGCCGCCCCCGCGGGGGGGGTGACCTGCGGCCCCCGCCCGCCACACCCCCCCGCGGCCTGCGTAGACGGCCTGCGGCCCGCAGGTGAAGCGGGCCCAATCCTCTTCCGCCACCCCCCTCGGCCCCGCCCCCCATGCCCTCCCTCGTCGCGCCCGCTGCGCTGTGCCTCTCGCTCGTGCTCCCGTCCCAGGAGCTGGCCCAAGACGCGCCGACCTTCCCGCCGACGACCGCCTTGGCCGAGGGGCTGTCCCCCGACGCGCTCGCCGGGCTCGAGGCCATGGTCCAGGGCTTTGTCGACGACCGCGAGATCGTCGGCGCCGAGCTGATGGTGATCCAGAGCGGGCGCACCGTGCTGCACGAGGCCTATGGCTGGAGCGACCTCGAGGCCGAGCTGCCGCTACAGAAGGGCAGCGTCTTCTGCGTGCGCTCGATGACCAAGCCGCTGATCGGCACCGCGGTCTTGATGCTGGTCGACGACCGCGTGCTCAGCCTCGACGACAAGGTCGCCGAGCACCTGCCGGCCTTCGACGTCGACGGCGCGCGCGAGATCACCATCGAGCAGCTCTTGCGCCACACCAGCGGCCTGCCGATGTCCCTGATCCTCAGCTCGGACCTGGACACGCTGCTCTCGGGCGGAGGCATCCAAGCGGTGGCCGCCCTCGGCGCCGCCCACGGACCCGACACGCCCCCCGGCACCGCCTTCGAGTACAGCGACCAGGGCACCGACACCCTGACCGCCCTGATCGGTGCGGTCACCGGCGCGCCGCCCGAGGACTTCCTGCGCGCGCGCATCCTCGAGCCGCTCGGCATGACCTCGAGCACCTTCCTGATGACCGAGGACGACCCCCTGCGCGCCCGCGCCCTGTCCAAGTACGCCGGCACCGCGGGCTCGTGGGTGCGCTTCTGGTCGCCCGAGGACCCGCCGCTGTTCCCCTTCTTCCTGGGCTCCCAGGGCCTCTATGCGAGCCTCGAGGACTACGCCCGCTTCCTGACCTTCTGGCTCGACAAGGGCCGCGCCCCGGGTGGCGCCCTCGGTCGCGAGCGGCTCCTGGGCACGCGCTTCCAGCGAAAAGCGCTCACCCCCACCCAGCTGCCCTTCCCCGGCAGCACGGCCTTCCCTGGCGTCACCACCCACTACGGCATGCTGATGCAGCTGTGGATGTCCGCCTCCGAGGAGCCCGAGCTGGTCGCCTTCGGGCACTCGGGCTCGGACGGGACCTATGCCTGGGCCTTCCCCGAGCACGACGCGATCGTGCTGTACTTCACCCAGTCGCGCGGCACCCTGACCGGCCTTAGGGTGGAGGAGGCGCTGGGCGAGCTGTTCCTCGGCGTGCCCTACGACACGAACCTGGCCGCGCCGCCCTTCGACGACTACCTCGGCTACTACTACGAGGGCGGCGACGACCGCTACCGCACGATCGTGCGCGACGGCGAGGACCTCGCGCTCGAGATCTTGGGCACGGCCGTGGTCCCGCTGACCTTCATCGGTGACGACAGCTGGAAGCTGCGGCCCCAGCCCAGCTCGGTGATCGTCTTCGACCGCGACGACCAAGGCAGTGTCATCGGCTACCACATCGGCGACCACTTCGAGTTCCGACTGCAGCCCGAGGGTGACCTGCCGACCGTGGCCGAGCTCTGCCGGCGCGTGACCGGCTACCACCGCATCGACCTGCTCGAGTCCGTCGGGCCCGTGCGCATGACCGCCGAGCTGGCCATGGAGTCCGCCGACATCGAAGGCGACTTCACCATGGTGATCGCCGCGCCCAGGCGGCTGCGCGCCGACGCGACCATGGGTGCCGAGTCCGAGCAGATCGTCGTCGACGGCGAGCGCGTCGAGGTCGCCACCAGCCTCGAGCCCGCCAACCGCGTGGAGGGAGACCGCGCCGCCTCCCTTTGCACCGACATCCCCCAGGCTCGCTACGGCGACTGGCGCCAGTGGTTCGAGGACGTCGAGGTCATCCAGCGCATCCAGTCGCCCAAGGGCGCGGTGCTGCTCGTGCGCGCCGGCAAGCTCACCTCGCCCTGCACGACCTTCTACGTCGAGGAGGCCACCGGCTGCGTGATCCGCCAGGACAGCCGCGTGCACCTGCCCTTCGGCATCCTCGGCCAGGAGCTGAGCTTCGGCGACTACCAGGACGTCGGCGGCATGCAGCTGCCGACCAAGAGCGAGACCAGGCTGGCCATGAACGGGGTCGGCGCGATCGTGACCACCTTCACGAACTTCGAGCTGGGCGTCGAGCTCGACGAGGACACCTTCCAGCTGGTCGCAGATGGGGTTGAAGGCCCCCCACCCACCGATGACGAGGCCGACCCCGGCCCGAGCGGCGGCGACGACACGGACTGAGCCCGCCGCCAGCCAAGTGAGTGCACCGAGTCGAAAGGGGGACCTCCAGACTTGCGGCACTGCTTGGCAAGCGTTCGCAACCGACCTTCCCCCGAGGGCGTGGACACCCGGATGGTGCGCACGCGCAGGGATGCCCACATGCCAAGCAGGATGCGACGTGGGTTCACGCCCGAGCGGAAGGGCCGACCACCCCAGCTTGGCTCAGAGGACGGGTAGCGCGGGCCCGCTCGCGCCCGCTCAGGCGCGGGCGGCCTTCGCGGCGCGCGGATCCGTGCCCGCAGCGAGGGTGCGGCCAGCGCCGCGTGGGTGGCAGGGGTCGAGGACCTCGCGCAGGTCGACGGCCAGCTGGGCCAGGGCCTGGGCGGCGGGCGCCCCTGGACTGCGCTCGACCAGGGGCACGCGGTGGTTGACCGACTCGACGACCGCAGGGTCCTCAGGGCACCAGCCGAGCAGTGCCGGGCCGCGGCCGAGGAAGCGCCGGGCGACGCTGTCGATGCGCTCGTGCACCGCGCGGGCCCCGGCCTCGCTCGGTGCGCGGTTGACCAGCAGCTGAGCGGCCGGCCCCCGGGGCGGCAGGCCGAGCACCTTGAGCAGGGCGTAGGCGTCGGTCAGGGCGGTCAGGTCGGTGGTCGTGACGACCAGCACCAGGTCGGCCGCGCGCGCGAAGGCCAAGGTCGACGCCGAGATGCCCGCCCCGCAGTCGAGGACCAGGTAGCGGTAGTCGCGCTCGAGCTCGGCCAAGCCGTCCCCGAGCCGCGCGAGCTCGACCGCGCCGAGGTTCGCCAGGCCGGCCAAGCCCGAGCCGCCCGCGACCAGGTCCAGGCCGTGCCCGCAGGGCTCGACCAGCTCGGCCATCCGCCGCGTGCCGGCTAGCTGGTCGCCCAGGCTACCGCGCGGGGTGACGCCCTGGAGGATGTGCGCGTTGCCCACGCCGAGGTCCCCGTCCACCAGCAGGGTCGGTCCCACCCGGGCGAAGAGCCGCGCGAGGGAGCCGGACACCACCGACTTGCCCGTGCCGCCCTTGCCGCTGACGACGCACACCGAGCGGGCCCGCACGGCGCCGGGCCGCGGCACCTGACGCGGTTGCAGCTCGGTCCCGTGACGGGCACGCAGGCGCGCCAGGTCCAGGATCCTGTGCATGGGGAAGCTACCCATGGGGGGTCGGCGAGCCAGGCTCACCTAGGGGACCCATCGGGGTGCTAGGGGCGCTTCTTGCCCACTTTCACCCCCTGAAGGAGGTCCAACTGCCCCCAAGAGGGCGGGAGCCCCGGTTCTGGGACGGCCCTAGGCCTGGAAGGCCGCGATCTCGTCGGCCGACAGGACCGTGCCCGCGCCGAGGTCCAGGCCCGACTGGTTGGCCAGCTCGTAGGCGCTGTCGGCCTCGTCGAAGAGCCCGAGCAGGCGCACGTAGGAGCCGAAGGCCTGCTCCACGAGGGACTCGACGGCCGCCTCGTTGTCCAGGTGGCGGGGTCCCCCACCCGGCTGGACCCGCGCGATCAGCTCGCCGCCGGAGTGCTGGAGGCGCAGGAAGTCGCGCCCGTGGAAGGTCCACTCGGCGCTGTCCTCGCCGAAGCGTAGGTCGAACTCGGAGTCCATACGCTGCATGCGCAGGAACAAGAGCTCGGCCGTCTCGCGGAGGTGCGGCTCGAGGTCGTCCAGGAAGTCCTCCTGGGTGCGCCGCGGGGGCACGACCGGAAGGCCGGGGTTCTGGGTGAAGCCGGCGAACTGGGGCACGAGGTAGGTCCGCGCGCCGCGGGCGCTGCGCAGGGTGCGCAGGCGGAAGAGGTCGAGCCCCTCGCCGAAGATCGATAGACGCTTGAGCAGCCGCTCGCCGAAGACCTCGGCGACCAGCACGCAGCGCACCCCGAGCTCACAGGCCGCGCTCTCACGGACCTCGAGGTGCCGGGCCAGGAGGTAGCCATGGCTGCGGGCCAGGGCCAACAGGTCGAGGGCCGCGAGGGCCGCAGCATCGCCCGAGCCCGCCGCGTCATCGACCAGCGCCACCAGCACGAGGCGCCCGTCCTGGTCGGTGCCCGCGAAGTCGACGCTGCCGCCGGGGCCGCCGTCGAGCTCGAGCTCACGGTCGAGGATGCGCAGCCCGGGGATCACCGCCGCGAGGCTGTCCTCGAGCGCGTTCAGGGCTCCGGCGGCGCGGTGGGAGCCTGCGAGCTCTTCGTGCGCTTCTCGTTCAAAGTCTGGGTGGATTTCCATCGCTTGCCTGCTGGGGGTCTCTCTCGTGCCCTATTGGATTCCCGCGCGGCCCTTCCCGCAAGGCTGGTGCCTTGGGCATTTTCGTCCGACGACCCCAAGTCCTTGGATTCCGCCAGGGTTTGGGCCCGCCCAGGAAAGTCACGGGCTGCGCCCCCTTGACGAATGCCCCGTCCCCGTGATCGAGGTCCGTCAAGCCGGTCTGCCACAGGACTTCGCCCTGGCACCCTCGCCGCGCTTCGGCAGGATAGGGCCATGCGACAACTCCTACCGATCCCGCTGCTCTTGACCGGGCTCTTCCTCGCCCCAGCCTGCCAGTCCCAGGGCGAGTGCGCCGACGAGTGCTCCCTGGATTGCTGCGCGCCGGCAACCACGGTGCTGTTCGACGGCAGCTCCCTGGACGCCTTCCGCCATGCGGACGGGAGCCCGGCGACCTGGAGCCTGGATCCCGACGGGGCCACGACGGTGACCGGCGGCGGCAACCTGATCAGCCGCGAAGAGTTCGGCGACCACCGCATCGAGCTCGAGTTCCTGTGCCCCGAGCTGCCGCGCTCCCTGGGCATCGACCGCGGCAACTCCGGCGTCTACGTCCAGGGCGTCTACGAGGTGCAGGTGCTGGACTCCTTCGAGATGCCCCTGGCGCTGAACTCGTGCGGCGCGATCTACCAGATCAGCATGCCGGCCTCGAACGCTTGCCTGCCGCCGGAAGAGTGGCAGAGCTACGCGATCGACCTGACCACCGCCGAGCTGGCCGAGGACGGCTCGGTGGTCACGCCCGCGCGCATGACCGTGGTGCTGAACGGCGAGCTGATCCAGGACGACGTCGAGCTGCCCCACGTGACCCCCGGCGGCCTGGGCCAGGCGGTCGTCGCGAGCGGCCCGCTGATGCTGCAGGACCACAACCAGCGCGTCCGCTTCCGCAACATCCGCGTGACCCCGCTCTAGGCCCGCACCGCCCCCATGAAGCTGCTGCTCGAGTTCGGCCCCCTGCTCTTGTTCTTCGTCACGAACGCCAAGTTCGGCATCGTGCCGGCGACCAGCGCCTTCCTGATCGCGCTCCTGATCACCCTGCCGATCTCCTGGAAGCTGGCGGGCAAGCTGCCCCTGATGTCGGTCATCACCGCCGTCTTCGTCGGCGTCTTCGGCGGCCTGACGATCCTGCTCGACGACGAGCTCTTCATCCAGCTCAAGCCGACGGTCGCGAGCCTGTTCTTCGCGGTCGCGATCGGCGTCGGCCTCGCGCGCGGCAAGCTGCTGCTCAAGACCGTGCTCGGCGAGGCGATGCCCCTCGACGACGAGGGCTGGCGCATCCTGTCGATCCGCTGGGTCGGCTTCTTCCTCGTGCTCGCCGCGGTCAACGAGTTCGTGCGTGCGACCTTCACCGTGGACCAGTGGGTCACCTTCAAGACCTTCGGCATCCTGCCGATGACCTTCGTCTTCACCCTCAGCCAGCTCGGGCTGATGCAGCGCCACGAATTGAAGGAAGCGGCGCCCGCCGAAGTAGCCGCCACCGAACCCACCGATTAGATCCTGCATGAGAGGCTCCTCGCTCCCGCTCGCTGCGCTCGGCCTGCTGCTCGCCCTCGCGGCGTGGTGGGCCCTGTCCGGTACGGCCGAGGACCCCGCAGAGGTCGGCGCTCCCCGGGCCACGGCCCCGGACCGGCCCGCGCCCCAGCGTGGCCCGAGCGCCGTCCCCACCGCCCTGTCCGTGGACTGGCTGACCATCGAGCCGACCTCCACCCAGCGCAGCGAGGTCGTCGGCGAGGAGCGCGCCGCCGACGAGCAGGGCCTGTGGCTCAGCGCGCGCCTCAAGGTGCCCAGCGGCGCGGCGCTCGCCTCCTCCGGCGTGCGTGTGGAGCTGCTGGTGCGCCACGAGGACGGCGAGGACCTGCTCCTGGTCAGCGTCTACCGTCCGACCAACCAGAATGGCGGGATGCTGGCCGACCTGCGCGGGTTCGCGACCTACAACCGCAAGCGCGTGCTCGAGGCCAAGCAGGCCAGCGTGGTGCTCAGCCGCAGGGTCGCGGGCAGGCTGCTGGCGGCCACGGTCGACGTGGACCCGAGGGCCTTCGTCGAGCGCGGGATCGACCTCGGCACGGTGCGGCTCGGCGAGGCCCAGCTGGTCGTGGCCGGGCGCGTGGTCGACACCCACGGTCGTCCGGTCTCGGGCGTGGCGGTCGAGCTGCGCCAGCGCAGCCCCACCGCACCAAAGGGTGGTGCCGGGCAGCGCGCGGCCCTCTGCCCGCCCTCGACCACCGACAGCACGGGCGCCTTCGCGATCCGCGGCAACCTGCCCGACCCGCCCTTCCACCTAGAGCTCCTGAGCGGCGCCGGCATCCAGCACCGCGGGCGTGAGTTCGAGCTCGGCGCCACCGACCACGAGCTCGTGCTGGCCCGCAACGGCTGGCTGACCGTCGAGCACGTCGAGAGCGAGGCCTTCCACAAGAGGCTCCAGGTCAACGCCGTGCTCGAGTCCGCCTACCCGCGGGTCGTGCCCGCCGAGCTGCCCGGGGACCTGCAGCCGGGCTCCCGGTACCGGCTCAGCTGGAGCGCCGAGGGCTGGTCCACGAGCCTGCCACCGGGCACCTACACCCTGGTCATCCAGCGCGGCAGCCACGCGCCCCCGATCGTCGAGCTCGAGCACCTGATCGTCCCGCCCGGCAAGACCTGCAGCGACCCGCGCCTGGTCGACCTCGACCTGCGCGACTACCTCTGGCCCCTCGATGTGAGCGTCGTCGACCGCCTCGGGCAGCCGATCCCGGAGCCCCGGATCACGATCTGGAACGGCGACCGCTTCGAGAGCATCCCGCGCGACCAAGAGGGCCGCATCTTCGTCGCGACTTGGCCCTGTCGCTTGGTGGTCGCGCGCGATGGCTATGTGTCCAAGGAGCTCGTCGCCGAAGGGGACGTCGAGGTGCAGCTCGACGACGCCAACCGGAAGACCTGGCTCTTCCTCCCCGGGAGCTTCGCGCGCGGCAGGCTCGCGGGCGCCGTCTGGCACGCGCGCGTCACGCCCCTCGACCGCGGGCCCGGGAGCGAGGCGCTCACGGCCTTCGCCGCGGGGACCGGTGCGGGCTTCTCCACCTTCGCCCACGAGGCCGAGAGCGACCACGCCCCAGACCAGGCGGCCGCTCCCGGTGGAGCCGACGCGCGCGAGCCCGAGACCGACTGGATCGAGCTGCGCCTGACCCTGCCCGGCAACGGCCGCTACCGCGTCGACGTGGCCCTGCCCACGCCCCTGGGCGCGCCACTCCCGGACTTCGACGCCGAGCTGCTGCGGTCCTTCGAGGTCGAGCTGCATGCCGAGGCGGGCGAGGTCCTGCTCGAGCTGGATGCGGCCGATCGCCGGGTCGCGGAGGCCGCCTGGGCGGGATCCTGAGCCCGGGCGCCCTAGGGACCAGCCCGGAACATCGCCGAGCCGCCTTGAGCAGCCGTCTTGGGCTGCTGGCGCAGATCATGACGCTGGTTTCGGGCTAGGATCCAGCTGCATGTCGACCTCGCCCCAGCACCGCCCGCTCCTTCTGGCTGCCCTCGGCCTGGTGCTCGCCGCCATCGCCGCCTGGGCGCTGCTCGATGGTGACAGCGGTCCCGCGCCAGGTCTCCAAGGGAGCGAGCGCACCGCCGAGGCTGAGCTCGAGCGCCAGCGCGCAGCGGCCCGGCTCGCCGAAGAGCAGGCCGATGAGGCGCAGGCAGCGGCCGTGGCCTCGGACATCGTGCGCACCGAGATCGACGAAGCCCAGGCCCTCGGCCGCGCCGATGGGACCTGGCTGACCGCGCTGCTGGTCGACACGGCGGGCGTGCCGCTCGCCGACCATGCCGTGCGCGTGACCTTGCTCGCCGAGCGGGGCCCGGGCTCGGCAGCCAGCACGATCCTGCTGAGCGCCTTCCTGCAGGCCGACCGCGCCGGCCGCATCCGCACCAACATCGAGGGCAGCCTGCGCTTCAACGCGTCGATCCTGCGCGACGCCAAGCGCCTGACCTTGAACCTGTCCGAGACCAGCCGCGGTGCGCCCCTGCGCGGCACCTTCGAGCTGACCCTGCCCGACTTCCTCACCGCCGGCGAGGACTGCGGCAAGGTCACCATGACCCCGCCGCCGCGGATCGTCGCGGGCGTCGTGCTCGGGCACGACGGAGCCCCCGTCGAGGGCGCCCTGGTGCGCCTCGTCCACCCGGCACCGGCCGCAGGCCTCGACGACCTGCCCACGACCTTCCCCACCAGGCGCGTGGGCCGCGACGGCCGCTTCAGCTTCCACGGTGAGCTGCCCCCGGGCTCGCTCCAGCTCGAGGCGACCCTCGACGAGCGCGTCGTGATCCGCGGCGCGGAGTTCGAGCCGGGTGCCGGCGACCACGTGATCGAGCTCGTGCCACTCGGCACCCTGCTCGTGCACCTGCTGCAGGCTCCTGGAGCCCTCAACCCGGTGCTGGTGCACCTCCAGCGCCAGACGGCCGGCCCCCAGCCGCGCCTCCCGAGCGACGCCATGACCGGCTACCAGGTCTCCGCGGCCGAGGGCTGGGGCCAGGCCCTCGAGCCCGTGACCTTGTTCCGCGACCTCTTCCCCGGCACCTACACCGCCTACCTACGTCGAGAGAGCGACGCCGAGCCGCTGCTGGTGGTCCGCGACGTCGAGGTCGCGCCGAGCATCATCACCGAGGATCCGCGCCTCTTCGAGCTCGACCTGACGCCGCTGCTCGAGCGCGTGGTGCTCGACGTGCGCGGCGCCGACGGGACCGAGCCCGCAGGCGTCAGCGTGCGCGTCCACCGCGGCGCCAGGACCTTCCCGATCACGATGGACGAGGGCGGCGGCCTGCTGCTAGCGAAGCTGCCGGCCAAGCTACGCGTCGACTCGGAAACCCACTGCCCGGCTGAAGTGGTCGTCGACGGCGACCGGACCGTGACCCTGGTCCCCGGGCGCGACGTGGTCGTGGCCTTCCCCGAGGGCCTGCCGGACTCGATCCACGAGCAGCTCGTGTGGGTCGCCCGGGCCAGCGTCCGCGGGGCCGACGACCTGGTGCAGGAGCGCTGGTCCCCGACCACCTGGACCTACGACGGGCACGGCCTCCCCACGCCGACCGACGGCCTGCCGACGTCGAGCCGCTTCGAGGCGGGCTTCGGCGAGTTCTGGAGCAATCCCAACGCGACCCCGGTCTTCACCTTCCGGGTGCCCGCGGGCGCGCAGCTGGACCTCGAGCTGTCGGCCTTGGTCCAGGGCAGCGAGCCCTTCGAGCCCCTGGCGCGCTATCAGCTGCAGCAGCCCGGGACGGGCGAGCACATCGTCCTGCCGATCTCGGCGGCGGACATCGAGAGGTTCGACGGGGTGCTGACGGACTGGCTCGCGCTGCTCCAGCTCGGCGGCCACTAGGTCCTGGCGCTGGGTCCTGGCCCGCGCTGCTCAGCGCCCGGTCGCGCGCTCGAGGTCGCGCCGGCGGGCCCACGCGAGGGCCAGGGCGAGGGCGTCGGTGGCGTCGTCGGGCAGGTCCACGTCGGGCATCGCCACCAGGCGCGGCACCATCGCAGCCACCTGGCTCTTGGCGGCATTGCCATTGCCCGTGACGCGCTTCTTGGCCTCGGCCGGGCTGATCTCGTCGACCTCGGCGCCCGCGCGCACGGACGCGGCGATGACGATGCCGCGCGCCTCGCCGAGCCGGATCGTGGTGCGCGGGTTCTTGTTCGCGAAGGCGTTCTCGATCACGACCACCGTCGGGCGCGTCTGGGCCAGCAGGCCATCGAAGGCCGCGGCGAGGATGCCGAGCCGCTCGTGGACGTGCAGCCGCGCGGGCGCGCGCAGGACGCCGGCGGTCAGCAGCCGCGGGCCATCCGCGGCCAGGATCAGGGCGCCGTAGCCGACGACCCGCGTGCCCGGATCGAGTCCGAGCACGATCGGCAGGTCGAAGCCCGCCGGCACGAGTGGCTGGATGGGGCCCGCTTCTTGTTGAGATCCGCTCGTCACAACAGCAACCTTAGGGCCCCGGCGCCCCCATGACGACCTCGAACGACGACGAACCTGGCGAAGCGAGCCCCCAGAGCTCGGGGGACTTCGTGCTGGAGCCGCACATCGCGCGGGAGCGCCCGCGGGCGGCGGTGGTGATCGTCGCGGCGGGCAACTCGACCCGCATGGCCGCCGGAGATGCCTCGACCGGCGCCGCCCCCACCGAGCGCAAGCCCTCGCTGCTGGTCAACGGCCGGCCGATCCTCGAGCTGACCTGCGAGCTCTTCGACTCCATCGCCGAGGTCGCCGAGCTGATCCTCGTGGCCCACCCCGAGGACATCGCGACCTTCGAGCAGTGGACCGTCGACAAGCCGGCCCTCGCCAAGGTCCGCGCGATCGTGCCGGGCGGGGCCGAGCGCATGGACTCGGTCCGCTCGGGGGTCTTCTGGTGCAGCTTCGACGTGGACGTCATCGCGATCCACGACGCCGCCCGCCCGCTGTGCGATCCCGCGGTGGTGCGCAGCGCGCTCGAGGTCGCCCACCAGGACGGCGCGGCCCTCGTGGCGGCCCCGGTGCACGACACGATCAAGGAGAGCGAGGACGGCCGCACCGCCGCGCGCACCCTCGACCGCTCGCGCCTGTGGGCGGCCCAGACACCCCAGGTGTTCGACGCCCGGAAGCTGCGCGAGCTGGTCGCCCGGGCCCGGGACGAAGGCCTGGCCCCCACCGACGACGCCGCCCTGTGGGAGCGCTACGTCGGACCGGTGCCGCTGGTGCCCTCGGACCGCTCGAACCTGAAGATCACCACCCCCGTCGACCTCGAGATCGCCGCCGCCATCCTGCGCGGCCGCGCGGAGCTGAAGCCATGACCATGGACCTACGCGTTGGCCTCGGCTTCGACCTGCACCGGCTCGTCGAGGGGCGACCGTGCATCCTCGGCGGCATCGAGTTCGACCACCCGACCGGCCCGAGCGGCCACTCGGACGGCGACGCCGTGCTGCACGCGGTCGCGGATGCCCTGCTCGGCGCGGCGGGCCTCGATGACCTCGGCAGCCTGTTCCCGGACACGGACGCTGCGTGGCGCGGCGCCGACTCGAGCGCCTTGCTGGCCGAGTGCGTCCGACGTGTGACCGAGGCCGGCTGGCGGCCGGTCAACCTGGACATCGTGATCGCGACCGAGGGTCCGCGCATCGCGCCGCGCCGCGCGGACATGCGCGCGCGCATCGGCGAGCTGGTCGGGCTGAGCCCGGACGCGGTCAACGTGAAGGGCAAGACCCTCGAGGGTATGGGGTCCCTGGCCGAGGGGCGCGGGGTCGCGGTGCAGGTGGTCGTGCTGCTCGGCAAGTGAGCATTCGCGAGTTTGGGTGTCACCAAGCCCGGCTCCGTCCGTCCTCTTAGTGGGGGGGCTCGATCCCCCCTGGGGGAGGTTAAGGAGGGAGCTTCAAGGGGGGCTGGCTGTGGAGGGCGGACTTGGGCGGTCCGGTCAGGCCTGTGTCCCATGGGGCACCGCCCCCACGCCACGCCCCCGCGCCGCATCCCTCACACCCGGAATCCCTGGCCCATCCACAAGGTGCCTTGCGCATCGCGCGCCTGGCCGCCTACCCTCGGCCCATGAACATGCCCCGCCCCCACCTCGCCGCCGCGCCCCTGCTCGCCCTCGCCGCCCTGTTGCTTCCGCTCTTCCTCCAGGACGGGCCGGCCCCTGCACCGGCGTCGGGCCGCGTAACGACCGAGGAGCGCGACGCCCTGAATTCTAGAGCGCCAGTGTCCGTGATCGAGTTTCGCCACGCATAGAATTACG
>JARGPD010000053.1:18568-28017 GCA_029212845.1 Planctomycetota bacterium | reverse complement strand
GCCGTCGAAGGTCGGCAGGAAGCTTGGGGGTGGTCCGCTGACGCCGACACCTTCTTTGGGCATGCCGATGAAGTTGGTGTCGAGCTCACCGTCCGCGTCCTCGTCGTGGCAGGCCCAGAGGGCGTACTCCCCGTGGGGCACGCCATGGAACATGCCGGTGGCCTCGCCGTCTTCGATCGCGACGGTCAGGCTCCGGAAGCTGGCGTCGGCATCGCCGGGAAAGCCCTCGGGACCGCGGAACAGGCGCACGACGACGGCACCCGTGCTGCCCTCGATGCCGGTCACGCAGAAGGCGATCGAGCCGAGCGCCGCCGAAGCCTCAACTCCCGTCGGGTGTCCTGCCCGCTCCCCGACGGGGTCGCGATCCCGGCCATCGACGCCTGCGACAGGTGCTGACTTCGTCGCTGGAACGGATCCGCCCGGCTCGCCGCAGCCAGCTGCGAGCGACAGCAGCGCCACCAGGGAGAGGGTCGGCCGGGGAGCCACGGCCTTGAGGAGAGCCTCCATGGGAGGCGGTTGATCGCTCAAAGCAGCGGGGACATCAGGCGCGCCACGCTGTCCACGAGGCGCGGCACAAGGCCGCGGGCCAGCACGCTCTGCAGGCTCAGCTCGCGGCTCTGCTCGAGGTCGAGCAGGAACTGGCGCTCGGCCTCGTCGACGAAGGCCGGGTCACGGACCAGGGCGCCGACCTCGAAGTTGAGCCGGAAGCTGCGGATGTCCGCGTTGGCCGAGCCCACGAGGCAGACGTCGTGGTCGACGAGCAGGGTCTTGGCGTGCAGCATCGACGGCTGGTAGAGGTACAGGCGGATGCCGGCCCGCAGGAGCACGTCGAAGTACGAGCGAGCGGCGGCACCGGCGAGCCACACGTCCGAGCTCTCGGGCAAGAGGATGCGCACGTCGATGCCACGCAGGGCGGCACCGATCAGGGCGCGCTCCATCGCCACATCGGGGATGAAGTACGGGCTGGTCAGAAAGATGCGCTCACGCGCGATGCCGAGGGCGACGTGGTAGACGTAGAGCGTGGCGTTGAACTGCTGGTCGGGCCCGCTCGGCAGGGCGCTGACCCAAGCCGACCCGCCGGTGTCCTTGGGGGAAGCCTGCTCGGGGCGCTCGGGCAGGACCTCGTCCGCGGCGAAGGACCAGTCCTCGCGGAAGACCTGCAGGAAGCCCGCGACCGCCGGGCCGATGAGCTCGAGGTGCGTGTCGCGGAAGTGCTTCTTCGAGCCGCGCCGCGAGCGACCCGAGTACTCGTCGCCGATGTTCATGCCGCCGGTGAAGGCCACCGCGCCGTCGACCAGGACCAGCTTGCGGTGGTTGCGCAGGTGCACGGCCCAGCGCTTGCGCAGGGGGTTCGGCGGGAGGAACTCGACGACCTGACCACCCGCAGCGCGCAGCCGCTGGATGGCGCGCGGGTCCAGCCCCATCGAGCCGACACCGTCGTAGATCAGCCGCACGTCGACACCCTCAGCCGCCTTGTCGGTGAGCAGGTCGAGGAAGCGGTGTCCGGTCGCATCGTTGCGCACCAGGTAGTACTCGGCCAGGACCTCGTGTTGTGCTCCCCGGATGGCCTCTTCGATGCGCTCGAAGGCGCCCTCGTTCTCGACCAGGAAGCGCACCATGTTCCCCGGCGTGGGCTCGATCCCCGTCAGGCGCGAGGCCAGGGTGAACAGCGGCCGCGAGGTCGGCGTGAGGGCGTCCGGGTCCAGCTCCGGCAGCGCGCTTCGGACGGCGAGCGAGCGCTCGAGCTTGCGCTGCCGGATGCGCTTCACGTTCGGGCTCGCCAGGATCAGGTAGACCAGGGCGCCGATGCCCGGCAAGGCCAGGATCGCGAAGATCCAGGCGAGGGTGCGCTCGACCCCGTGGTCGCGCGAGATGGCGCGCACGATCGAGAAGACGTCGAGCGCGAAGACCGCGACACCGAGCCCGGCCAGGAGTCCTTCGGGGATCAAGATCCATGGAGCCTACTCCCATGGGGCCATGGCTGCACGCCGCAGATTGGCTTCGGACCCGGGCCCCGGCCAGCCGATAGACGACCGATGCCAACTCCCCTACGCATCCTCGCCGTGGCCGCCCTCTTCGCCGCCCCCGCGGCCGGCCAGTTCGAGTCCTCCCAGCAGCTGATTCCAAGCGAACGCTCGAGCCCGATCCCCGGGATCCCCCGCGACGGGCTCTGGACGAGTCAGTTCTACATCGGCATCGGCGGCGGCTTCTTCGGCGACGACGAGGACGGCTGGCTGGACACGGTCCAGCACGACCGCATCACCTGGCGCGAGGACCAAGCCCAGTACGCCGGCATGCTCTTCGGGCGTGCCATGGCGCTCGGCTCCGACCGCTACCTGATCGAGCGCGAGCTCCTCGGCGACCAGAAGACCTGGGTCACGATCCTCGAGTGGTCCGGCCCCGAGCTGCACCTGTTCCAGTTCGACACCGACGCCGGGTCGGCCTTCGAGCGCCACCTGCAGGCGCGCGGCGTCAGCGTGATCGACGAGGTCGTCAGCGGCGACCGCGACAGGATCCTCGATGCCCTGCGCAGCCTGCCGCTCGAGGACGAGCTCAACGAGCGCTATCGCCGGCCGAGCACCAGCGAGATGGCCCTGATCTGGAACCTGTTCGAGCTGAAGCTGTGGTACGAGCGCAACAACGCGACCGTGCTCGAGATCGAGGATGCCTTTCCCAGGCTGGGCGACCTCGGACAGCTGCACACGGCCCACGAGTTCGCCTCCAACGCGGTGTACAGCGACCTGGCCAGCACGGACTCGCTCTCGTTCAGCTCGTACCAGTACTCGTCGTTGAACCACGACCGGGTGCGCGGTCTCTACGACCGCTCATCGGACCTCGTCGCGCGCATCGAGCAGCGCATCGAGACGCGCATGGCCTGGCTCGCGGAGGAGGTCGAGGTGCTCGAGCATCGCGAGAAGGTGCTCGACCCCGACGCCCGGTTCGACTGGGTCTCGCGGCCGCGGCCGGGTCAGCTGCTCGAGCTGAACGTGAAGATCACGACCCAGGACGGGACGGTCATCGAGGACACCCGCGCGAGCGGCGAGCCCTGGGTCACGCCGCTGATGGGCGAGCTGCCCGAGGGTCTCCAGTACGCCCTCCGGATCCTCGGCTTCGAGGAGCGCATGACCGTGCGAATCCCGGCCCGGCTCGCCTTCGGTGAGGAGTACGGGGACGTCGACGTCGACCTCGAGATCATCCGGTCGATCAAGGTGCCGCTACACCGCCCGCCGATCGAGGGCATCCTACGCGCCGACCTCGCGCCCGTGGACGCCACCGAGACGCCCTCCGGACTGCTCTTTCGCCAGCTGACACCCGGCGAAGGCCCGAAGCCCACCCGCGGCCAGAAGGTCGAGCTCGGCATCGTCTCCTGGAACGCCTTCGGAGAGCCCCTGACCGAGGCCGGCACCCAGACCGTCGTGCTCGGCAGCGACGAGCTCTTCGCCGGCGTCAACGAGGCCGTCGCCGCGATGCAGGTCGGCGAGGAGCGCGTGCTCTTCCTGCCGCGCCACCTCGCCGCCCAGGACCCCGGCCAAGCCGGCATGGCCCAGTGCGTCGTCGTCCAGCTGATCGGACTCGTCGAGTGAGCTAGGTCCGCGCCTCCCGCGGGCCGTCCACGATTCCCGGGCTGCGCTTGGGAATCCGATCCGGCTTGGCGTATACACGGGGCATGACGACCTCGGAAGCCGCGCAGCAGAAGTCCTGCTGGGGCCACTACCAGCTGGAGCCCGGCGCCCTCGGGCGCTGGCGCATCGGGCCGCTCGACCTGTGGGTCCGGCGCACGACCCTCGACTGGCGCTATGGCTTCGAGCGCGGCGGCGACACCCTCGAGAGCACCCTGGAGGTCCAGGTGCCCTTCGACGAGTGTGCCTCCCCGGAGACGCCGCCCGAGGAGGCTGCGCGCTTCGGCTGCCGGCGCACCGAGGCCAACCTCGAGCTGCTCCCGGTGCTCGCCGATCGCCCCGTGGTCGCGCGGCCGTCGGTGCCCTTCTTCATCCCGCCCGGCCAGCAGCTCGAGCTCTTCGTGAGCACCCCGGTCTGGGTCCGGCTGCGCAGCGGAGCGACCGACCTGATGGAGCTGCCCTGCGTGCGCCCATCGGACACCTGGTTCGGGACCAACACCAGCGGCGAGCTCAGCTACGCGACCAAGACGCACATGCGGCGCAACCTCGAGAGCTTGCCCCAGCGCCCGCACCGGGCCGTCACCGCGATGACCGTCATCAACGCTTCGAAGGAGCAGCTGCCGGTCCGCCGCCTCTCGATCCCGGTGCCCCAGCTCTCGCTCTACCAGGCGCGCGGCGGGACGCTCTTCACCCAGCACATGCTGCTGCGCTGGGAAGAGGGCGGCGATTTGACCGAGGTCACCCTGGGCACCGAAGCGCCGGTGCAAGCCAAGGGCGGCAAGCTCCTGGCCGAGCCGCGCGCTCCGCTCGGTCGCAGCTTCGCGTCGCTCGTCTTCGGCGGGCTGTTCGAGAGCGGCTACTGATGGGCCTCCCGACGGCAAGCCTTGTGGCCTTCCTGGAAGAGGAAGGCCAGACCGGCGGGGACCAGCTCCCCTGGTACGAGCTGATCCCGGCCAGCGACTGGGCCCTGGCCGCGGTCGTCTTCCTGCTGGGCTGGGCCCTGTCGAAGCTTGTCTCGAGCCGCGTCGCAGCCCTGGTGAGCGAGCACGTCAGCAAGCAGACGGTCATGCTGCTGCGCCGCGGCATCCTGTACTTCGGCCTGCTCGTCAGCCTGAGCATGGCGCTGCAGCAGCTCAACTTCAGCCTGGGCATCTTCCTCGGCGCCGCCGGAGTCCTGACCGTCGCGATCGGCTTCGCGTCCCAGACCTCGGCCTCGAACATCATCAGCGGCCTGTTCCTGCTCGGCGAGCGCCCCTTCTCGGTCGGTGACGTCGTGCAGATCGGCGGGACCAGCGGCGAGGTCCTGTCGATCGACCTGCTCGCGATCCACCTGCGCACCTTCGACAACATCTTCGTGCGCATCCCGAACGAGACCGTGATCAAGTCCGAGGTGCGGACCCTCTCGCGCTTCCCCATCCGCCGCTACGACCTGCAGCTCGGCATCGCCTACAAGGAGGACATCGAGCGCGTCCGCGAGATCCTGCTCGAGGTCGCCGACGCCGACCCGATCTGCCTCGAGGAGCCGGTGCCCTTGATCATCTTCCAGGGCTTCGGCGACTCGTCGATCGACCTGCAATTCTCGATCTGGTCCGCCCGCGAGAACTACCTGGAGCTGCGCAACAAGATCTCCGGCGCGGTCAAGCGCCGCTTCGACGAGGAAGGCATCGAGATCCCCTTCCCGCACCGGACCCTGTACACCGGCAGCGCCACCGAGCCGCTCCCGATCCGGCTCAGCCATGGGCCCGAGCAGGAGCCCGAGCAGGAGCCCCAGGCCTAGTCCGCCGACGTCCCGCTGGCCGAGGCGCGCGCCGCCCGGCCGATGCCGGCCAGCATCCCGCGGAAGACGAAGCCGTGCAGGGGGAAGACCGCGTACCAATAGGCCAGCCCCGACAGGCCGATGGGGTCGAACACCGCGGTCTGGCGGATGGTCGAGCCGCCGCCCTCCCGTGGTTCGACCTCGAACTCGAGCCAGGCGCGGCCGGGCAGGCGCATCTCAGCGGCCAGGCGCAGGAGCCGGTCCGGCTCGTAAGCCTCGACCCGCCAGAAGTCGAGCGCGTCCCCCACCGCGGGGTGCTCGGGGTCGCGCCGGCCGCGGCGCACGCCGACCCCGCCGACCAGCAGGTCGAAGAAGCCGCGCAGGCGCCAGAGCCGATCGAAGGCGTACCAGCCGGTCTCGCCCCCGATGCGCCGGATCGGCGCGAAGGCCTCGGCCGGCTCGAGGTCCAGCTCCAGGGTCCGCGAGTCGACCAGCCGGTTGCCGAAGCGTACCCCGGCCCAGGTCCGCGGCTGGGTCCCCGACGAGAGCGAGTCGGACCAGCGCGTCTCCTCGAGCTCCTGGTCCTCGCGCACCAGGGCCGCGGCGATGCCCGCGCGCACGCCGCGGCAGGCCACGCCGAGGAGCTCCTCCGCGCCGGGCTCGCGCACCACCGAGGGGTGGCGGATCGACTGGATCAGGGCGCGGCCGACGCGCGCGTAGAGCGGCGTCACCAGGCCCAGCCACAGGCTCGAGAGGTGCGGCGTCAGGACCGGCACGCGGATCATCCAGCGCCTCAGGCCGCGCTGGCGAGCGTACTCGCGCATCAGCTCGCCATAGGACGTGCGGTCGACGCCACCGACCTCGAGCACGCGGTGCCCGGCCGGCTCGAGCTCACCCGCCGCGAGCAGGCAGGCCAGGAGGTCCTCGATCGCGATCGGCTGGGCCTCGACGTCGACCCAGCGCGGGCAGATCATCACCGGCAGGCGCTCGACCAAGGCGCGCACCATCTCGAAGGACAGGCTGCCCGAGCCGAGCACGATCGAGGCGCGCAATTCCGTCACCGGCACACCGGTCGAAGCCAGCAGCTGGCCGACCTCGTGGCGGCTGCGCAGGTGGTCGGACAGGTCGTCGCCATGGGCCAGCCCGCCGAGGTAGACGAGGTGCCGCACCCCCTCGTCCGCGGCCGCCTGGGCGAAGTTCCGCGCCGCCTCGGCGTCGCGCGCTTCGAAGCCCTCGCCGGCGCCCATCGAGTGCACCAGGTAGAAGGCCAGGTCGACACCCTCCAAGGCCTCGTCGAGGGAGGCCGGCTCCAGCAGGTCCCCGGCGACCACCTCGGTCTCCGGCGCGACCTTGCCTGCCAGGGCCTCGGGGCGCCGGGCCAGGCAGCGGAGGCGCACACCGCGCAGCTCGAGCCGCCGCATCAGGCGCCCGCCGACGTAGCCGGTGGCCCCGGTCAGGAGCACGCTCGTCGGGCTGGTTGGCTCCTGGTTCATGTCCGGAGCATCGGGCCCCGGCCGACCGGATGCAAGCTGCGTTGTCGAGAGGCGAGTCCGCGGAGGCTCGATGCAGCTAGCCGGACTCCCTGGCGCCTCCCGCAGCCGCCTCGCCGACCTCGCTCTCGCCCGGTGCGACCGGCGCAGCGGGCGGGACGGGCCGGTCCTCGGCGCGACGCGCCACGTCGTGGATCGCGAAGCGCAGCAGCTCGTCCAGGCCGGCGGTCAGCTCGGGATGCGGACTGAAGCAGAGCACGCGACCGCGCCCGTAGCGCCCGCGCGCCACCGCCGTGGTGCCCAGCATCACGCCCTTCGGCGCCCCCTTCTTCGCGATCTCGGTGCGGAAGGTCGCCAGGCTCTCGAAGTCGGCCAGCTCGGGATCGCCGGCCGGTGCCAAGAGCGGCCCTTGGGCGTAGTGGATCGGCAGCACCTCGGCCTCGGTCCGCAGCAGCCGACGACCGAGTGGGGACAGGTCCAGCTCGACGGTGCCCTTGCCACGCGCCCAGTGGGCGCGGTCCAGGACGCGCGCGTCGAGCACGTGCAGGGACCAGGAGTAGTCGGCCGAAGCCAGGTACGCCCCGGCACAGATCCCTAGGTAGCCGCCGCCCTCGCGCAGGAAGGCGCGGATCCGCTCGCGGCCTGCCTCGCCAAGGGTGCGCCCCTGCTTGCCGCCGCTCCCCCCGGGCTGGACCAGCACGTCGAGGTCGCCCAGGGCGCCGCCGCGAATCCGCTCGGCGCTCAGCGGCACGACCTCCACGTCCTCGAAGCCGGACAAGGCCCGCAGGATGCCACGCTCGACCCCCGACGCCCCCGCATCGCAGTAGACACCGACGCGGGTCCGGCGCTCGGCCTCTGGCAGGTAGTGCGTCCGAGCGAAGTCGATCGCGCGCGCCAGCTTGGCTGCGGTGCCGGCCAGGGCGGCGGGCTCGCGAAGGGCGCGCCCCAGCTCGAGCTGGATCGCATCGACCCCCACCCCGGCCCCTCCGCTGCCATAGGTCCGCACCGTGTAGCCGCCGTCGTAGCGCGGATCCTCGGCGGCGCTCGAGTCCACGGCCGGGAGCTGCGGGAACCCGAGCGCCGCCAGCTTCCCGATCAGGCTGTCCTCGCCGGTCAGCGCCCCGCGTCCGAAGCGCTCCACGAGGTTCCGAGCCGTCGAGCCGTTCTGGGTGCCTCGAAAGATCGCGCCCGGTTCGGCCGACTGGCCGTGGAGGTCGAGCACAAGCCCCGCGCCCCAGCGCCGCTGGAGCTCCCCGCGCGCGGCCGCGAGGGCCTGGTGGTAGGCCTCGTAGACGACCCCGGCGGCCGCGTCCTCGAAGGCCTGGGCCGGCGGCCGGTTGGCGTCCGCGTAGCGCCGGTGGAAGCGCGCCACGACCAGGTACGGCCGCCTGCCCGTCAGCTCCTCGAGCGCATCGGCGGTCCGCATCGCCAGCTCGGCGGTGCCCACGTCCCGGGTCCGGCTGAAGCTCGCCACGCCATCGCCGCTGCGCACGGCCGCGTCGGGTATGGCCTCGCTGCCGCCATGGGGCGCGAGGATCAGGACCGGCAGCTCGCCGGCCTCTACCGTGACGAGCCCGAGGGCCTCGGCCCGAGCGGCGGCTGTGGCGCGCGGGGCCTGCTGCTGGTCCGGGAGCGGGCCTCGGTCGGCCGGAGCTTGGCCGGGGTCCTGCGGCCCCGAGAGGGCTAGGATCAAGAGGGCGAGGCCCTGGGCGGCCCAAAGAGGCATCTCGAGCATGGTCCCTGCAGCCTACCTCGGGCCCTCCCGCGCGTCGACAGGGGCACCCGCCCGGGGGCGACCCGAGCAGCTCCCCAGGTTGCCCAACCGCGCGGACCCAGCGACCTGCGCTTGCCAGCGGGGGGGCAGGCCCTAAACTGTTCGCCCCCAGCTTGCGCGGCCCCCCGTTGGAGTCGCCCTGGGCCCTTTGCACTGTCCTCCTTCCTAGGCATCCATCATGTCCGTACTCGTTGGCAAGCAAGCCCCGAGCTTCACCGCCCAAGCCGTCCAGCCGGACGGCAGCTTCGCCGAGCTGTCGCTCGAGAGCTACCGCGGGAAGTACGTGCTCCTGTTCTTCTACCCGCTCGACTTCACCTTCGTCTGCCCCTCCGAGATCATCGCCTTCCACAACCACATCAGCGCCTTCGAAGAGCGCGGTGTGCAGGTGCTCGGTGCCTCGGTCGACAGCCACTTCAGCCACCACGCCTGGCGCAACACCGCGGTCGCCGACGGCGGCATCGGCCCGATCGGCTTCCCGCTGATCGCCGACCTGACGAAGAGCATCGCGCGTGACTACGACGTCCTGACCCCCGACGGTGCCGTGGCCTTCCGCGGCCTGTTCCTGATCGACCGCGAAGGCCTCGTGCGGCACCAGGTCGTCAACGACCTGCCCCTCGGCCGCAGCGTGGACGAGGCCTTGCGCATGGTCGACGCCCTGAAGTTCACCGAGGAGCACGGCGAGGTCTGCCCCGCCAACTGGTCCCCCGGCAAGGCTTCCATGAAGCCGAACGCAGAGGGCGTCGCCGCCTACCTGGCCGAGAACGCCGCCAGCCTGTAGGGGCCTCGCGCTCCTCGCAGGGACGGCCCCC
>JARGPD010000053.1:0-18558 GCA_029212845.1 Planctomycetota bacterium | reverse complement strand
GGGGTGGGGGGCCGTCTCCTGTTCTGGACTGCTGCGCGCTAGGACGCGGGGGCGGGGGTGACCGGAACGATCCCGCGCATCAGGTAGCCGAGCAGATCGGCGCCCGTGATCACGCGGCGCTGGTCGTCGCTCCACAATAGGATCAGGTCGCGATCGATGACGTCGTCCTCGGGGCCCTTGGCGCTCACGCTGAGCTTGCGCAGCACGCGGCCGACGGTGGTCTTGGAGTTGTTGACCACGACCGGGCGATGGCAGGCCGCGTAGGGGTCGAACTCGCCGCCGCGCAGGAACACGCTACGCAGGAACTCGTCCGCGTCCAGCACCAGCAGCGGCTGCTGGTCCTCGCCGCAGAGGATCACCCACTTGTGCCCCGAGCGCTGGACCGCCTGGATGAAGGGGTCGTCCGCGCGCGGCTCGAAGTCCGGGATCCGGGGTAGGTCGACCTGCACCGGCAGGGTGAGGATCGAGTCGGGGTCCACCGTCTCGCCCTCGTTCCCTAGCAGCAGGTCGTCAAGCGCTAGGAAATTCAGCACCCCGCGCCCCTCGTGGATCGCGAGGTCGGCCTCTTCGGCCTCCATGTGCTTCGAGATCACACGGCGCAGGTCGTGCTCGCGCAGGTACGAGATGCCCTCGGGACCGAGCCAGCGGTCCAGCATCCACGCCGAGGGCTTCGCCACTGGCCAGAGCAGGATCTGGTAGACCCGCACCACCGGCGCGAGGGCCGAGCCGATCTTGAGCGCGTTGCGCGAGAACCAGGCCTGGGGCAGGATCTCGCCGAAGAAGGTGATCCCGAAGGTCGAGAACAAGAACGCATAGGTCCCGGTCAGGACCGAGTCCGTGAGCATCGTCAGCAGCACGTTGGCCGCCACGTTGCCCCACAGGATCGTCGTCAAGAGGAAGTTCGAGTCGCGCCGCAGCGCGATCACGCGGTTGGCGGCCACGCTCCCGCCCTCGGCGATCACTTCGAGGTTCAGCCGACTCATCCCGAGCAGGGCCAGGTTCAAGCCGGAGAAGGTGGCCGAGTGCACGAGGCACACGCCGATGCCGATCCAGGTCAGAAGTTCCATAGGTGTCCCAGGGGGGTGGCGGACTGCCGAACAGGATGCCCGACGGATCGGCGGCTTCCTACGGAAATGGAGCTCGAGCTCATTGCCAGGGCTCCGGTGCCGCAGCGCTAGAAGCGAGCGGGCCGCTGGAAGTAGACTGTGGTCGACCCCTGCCACCACCCCCTCCACACACCCTGGTAGACCCCCCATGTCGATCAAGACCTCCGTCGCACTGCTCACCCTCACCTTCCTTGGCCTCTTGGCTGCCTGCGCAGGACCGCGCTCCGCGGCAACGGAAGCGAGCATCCCCACCCCTAGCGCGCTCACCGGCGAGTGGACCATCCTGTCGATCCAGGGCTCTCCCGTCGTCGAGGACAGCCCGGCGTTCCTCGGCTTCGGCGAAGACGGACGCCTGTTCGGCCACTCCAGCGTCAACCAGTTGTTCGGGTCCTGGGCCCTCGATGCCGGCACCCTCGAGCTCGGGCAGCTTGGCTCGACCAAGATGGCTGGACCGCCGGCGCTCATGGAGCAAGAGACGCAGTTCCTCGCCGCCCTCGCCCGGGCGAGCCGCGCCATGCTCGCCGAGGACGGGTGCCTGGTCCTGAGCGCGTCGGACTCGGCCGTGCTCTTGACCGCGGCCCCTAGGGCCCCGAAGGCCCACTAGGCTCGGCACGCCTCCGGACCAGGAGGCCCCCCAGTCCGCCCTATGGAACCGACCCTGATCTCGACCTTCACGGCCACGTTCGTGACGTTCTTCGTCCTGATGGACGCGCTCGGCGTGGCGCCGGTCTTCGTGGCCCTCACGGCCCAGGGCGACGCCGCCTACCGCCGCAGGATGGCCGTGAAGTCCGTGCTCGTCGCGGCGATCATCACCTATGGCTTCGCGTTCTTCGGAGCCTGGCTGCTGGGAGCGATGCACATCTCGATCGACGCCTTCCGCGCCGCCGGGGGCGTCCTGCTGTTCCTGATCGCCATCGAGATGGTCTTCGAGAAGAGCACCCAGCGCCGCGAGAGCAAGGTCAACGACGCCCTCGAGCACAACACCGAGGCCCAGCAGCCCGAGGACATCTCCGTGTTCCCGATGGCGATCCCGATGATCGCCGGCCCCGGAACGATCGCCTCGTCGATGCTCTACATGTCGAACAGCGCGACCTGGACCGACAAGGGCGTCGTGATCCTCGCCCTCGGGCTCAACCTCTTGATCTGCATGCTGACCTGCCTGGCGGCCGGCCCCGTGGTTCGCGCCATGGGGGCCAGCGTCTCCGGCGCCGTCACGCGCATCCTGGGGGTGATCCTCGCCGCCCTCTCCGTCCAGCTGGTGATCGACGGGATCAAGGGCGCCTTCGGCGTCGCGTGAGGCGAGCGACTAGCCCTGGGGCGTGGGCTCGACCCGCGCCGAGGGCCCGCGGAACGGTCGCCAGATGGCGATCCAGGCCGGCCCCAAGAGCAGGGTCCCGGCGATGATCCCGATCGTCAGCTGGTAGGTGAGCTCGGTGATCAGCCCGGCCTGCAGCCCGACCGCGGTCAGCACGAAGCTGAACTCGCCGATCTGCGAGAGCACCGCACCTACGTAGATGCTGGTGCGCCAGCTACGGCCCAGGCCGCGCAGGATCCCGGCGTTGATCAGCGTGTTCGTCGCGAAGGCCGCCAGCACGACCCCCAGGAGGATCGCCCAGTGCTCGGCCAGCACGCCGAGCTGCAGCATCATGCCGACGGAGACGAAGAAGGTCGCCACCAGCAGCACGCGGTAGGGCTCGAGGCTGCGCTGGACCCAGTCGGTCTCGCGGGCAGCCGCTACGACCAGCCCGGCGAGGAAGGCGCCGAGGGCGCTCGAGAGGTTCAAGGCGGCGGTGACCCAGGCGAGGCCGAAGCACAGGCCGAAGGCCACGAAGACCTGCAGCTCGTGGTCGCCGCGCACGGCCTCGCCGAAGGGCAGCCGGGGCCGCGCGCCCCGGGCCAGGGCGATGATGATGCCCAGGGTCACAGCAGCCCCAGCGAGCTGCAGGAGCAGCGTGCTGACCTGCAGCGTCTCGCCGGACATCAGGCCCAAGACGATCAGCATCCCGACCACGGCCACGTCCTGCACCAAGAGGATGCCCAAGGCGTCGAGGCCCGCGGGCGTCTCCATCTCGCCCCACTGGCGCAGCATCGAGATGACCAGCGCCGTGCTGCTCAGGCTGATCGCGAAGCCGAACAGGACCACGCGCGGCACGGGCCAGCCTAGGAACCAGCCGAGCGCCGCCACCACGGCCACGCTGACTAGCACCTGCAAGAGCGTCCCGAGCACCGACACGCGCCACCCGGTGACCAGCTTGGGCAGGTCGACCTCCATGCCCGCGAAGAACAGCAGCAGCACCACGCCGAACTCACCCAGCCGGCGGATCGACTCCTCGTCGGTGAAGAGGTCCAGCCCCGACGGCCCCAGCAGCACCCCCACCCCCAGGTACCCGACGACATGCGGCAGCCGGGCCCGCTTGGTCAGGGCCCCAACGAGCAGCACCAGCGCGATGCTAGCAACGAGCCGCGGGAGGATGGGGTCCATGTGCATGGCCCGCGATCCTAGCCTGGATCCCGGGCCACGACCTACGCCGAGTGCCCCCTTCCGCGGGCCCCTGGCGACCGGACGGGATGCCTAGGCCTGGGGCTTGGGCATGCCGGGCTTGGGGGGCGCGTTCGGCGCCTCGATCTCGGGCTGCTCCTTCGGGGGCTTGATCGGCTCCGGCGGACGCCCCGGGGTCTGGGGAGAGTGCGGCGGCTTGGGCGTCGGCAGCTCGGGCTTGTCTGGCTCGGGGTCTCTCTGGGTCATGGCACTTGGCTGGTTGGGTGTCGGGTCGTTCGAAGTCGGACGCGGGTCGCTTGGGAGGCGCGCGACCGGTCCACGGCTCAGTCGTCTTCGCCCTCGGTCGCGCCGGAGCCTTCGCCGGCTCGGTCGACGCGCAGGGCTTCCTTGAAGGTCAGCGTCCGATAGGGGAAGGGGATCTCGATGCCCGCCTCGTCGAGCGCGCCCTTGATCGAGGTGAGCACCTCGTCCCGCGAGCGGCGGACCTCCCCGGGCTTCGAGCCGGTCCACCAGGTGACCTCGAAGTCCACGCTGCTGGAGCCGAACTCGCTGGCGTAGACCTGGACGTCGCGGCCCTTGGCCACGCTCTCGAGACCTTCCACGGCCCCGCGGATCACACGCTGCGCCTGCTCGAGATCGACGTCGTAGGCGACCCCACAGGTCACCGACGTGCGGCGCACCTCTTGGTCGGTCCGGATCCAGACGGGGTTCTTGAAGAGCATCGCGTTGGGGACGATCACCCGCTGCCCATCGGTCTGGCGGATCAAGGTGTCGCGGATCGTGATGCTCTCGACCTTGCCCTCGACGTCCTGGCACTTGATGAAGTCCCCCATCTCGAGCGGCTCGCGGATCAGGATCAGGAAGCCCGCGAAGAAGTTCTCGACGACGTCCTTGAAGGCGAACCCGATCGCGATCGAGGACAGGCCGAGCCCGGCCAGGATCGACTCGGGCTTGACCGAGGGGAACACGACGATCGAAGCCGCCAGGAGACCGATGCACCAGATGGCGATCAGGATCAGCTTCTCGAACAGGTCCTTGAGGGACCTGCGCAGGCGGCGCTTCTGGACTAGGCGCCAGTAGATGCGGCGAGCCCCAGAGGCGAGCGCCCACGTCAGGGCGATGACCACGAGCGCGATCAGGAGGTTCGGCAGGTGCTGCACGAACCCCCGGAACATGTCCTGCAGGCTCTTCAGGAGCAGGTCCCAGGCGTTGGACACCGAGAACGCGTCCAGCGGGTCGTCTTCCAATTCCAAGCGCATGGTCTCTTGGCCTCGGTCAGGCTTGGGCCCAGGCCCTAGGGGCCTGGGCGGGTTCCGGGTCGCTGCTCATCGAGCAGCCTCGAGCCGCTCTCAGTCGACTGCGTCCTCGGCGTCCTCGAGGACCTCCTCGACGCCGTCACCGAGGTCGTCCACGGCCTCGTCCACCGTCTCGCCAGCCTCCTCGACCGGTCCATCGTTGGAGCAAGAGGCGAGGCCGAAGGACATCATCAGGAGCAGGGCGATCGAAGCGGGGCTTTGGATCTGCATGGGCGGTCTTTGGGGTCTGTGGTTTGGCGAGAGTGGTGGCTTGCCACCAAGGAGTGGGCGGTGCGTCCCTCGCTGCCGCCCCGGGACAGGGGTCGCCCGGGCCACACCGGCCACGACCCAAGTCCCCATCGAAGGCCCGCTTGGGGCCTGTCCAAGGAGGGTGGGGCCCGGCGTGGGCGCCTGCAAGCAAGACTCGCGAGAAACGCGCCGCGCTTGGATCGCACCACGCCCTGCGCGCTGCGATCCAAGCTTCGGCTGGAGCCCGGGGGCCTACCGCCCGTTCCTAGAACAGGACGACGGGCACCGCGTTGCTGACGAAGCTCACGCCCGTGGCCGCCAGGGTCACGAAGGCGTGGTGCGCCTCGAGCCCGACCAGGCCGGTCGCGAAACCGGGCGGTAGGACGAGGCTCGCGCTCGCGGCACCCGTGCCGTCCAGGACGCCGATCGACTGGGTCAGGGGCGTGCTAGCCGGAGACACGAGGCTCAGGTTCAGGTAAGCGTCGAGGTTGAGCGGCAGGACGCCCACCCCGAGCGGGATGCCAGGCGTCGTCCCACTCAAGGAGCCGAGCAGGAAGTAGGCCTCGCCGGCGTGGGCCGCACCGGCGGTCAGGCCGAATAACTGGGTCCCGCCAGCGACGGCGTCGAGCGCGAAGACGTCGGCATACAGCGCCGGCACGACGCAGCTGTCGGGGATCCCGTTGCCGTCGAAGTCCGTCTCGGTCCCAGCCGCGAGCTCGGCGAGGTCGCTGACCCCGTTCCCGTTGCAGTCCGCGAAGGGCGCTTCGTTGCGCGAGGTCAGGATCAGGTCCTCGTGGAAGTCGGTCAGGGCCAGGTCCAGGTCCCCGTCGCCGTCGAGGTCCGAGATCGTCACACCGGTCGCCTTGGCGATCGCCTCGCTCGGCCCGAAGCTGCCCGCGCCCAAGCTCAGGAAGACCCGCGCCGGCTCGAGCGAGCCGGTCACGACGAAGTCGAACAGGCCGTCCCCGTCGAAGTCGCCAGCCCCCAGGTCCAGGTCCGGGTCCAGGGACGTCATGCCGCTGACCCCGAGGTCGAGCGGCGCCTGGAAGAGGCCTCCGCCGGTGCCCCTCAAGAGCGAGACCTGACCCCCGAACCAGACGGCCCCCGAGGTGACCACGAGGTCGAGCACATCGTCCCCGTCGAAGTCTCCGGCGACGGCGTCGCGCACCCCGGCCAGGGTCGCATCGACCAGCGCCGCGGGAGCGAAGCTGCCCCCCAGGTTCCGCATCCAGCCCAGCATCGTGTTGTCCGCGATCACCACGTCCAGCAGCCCGTCCTGGTCGAGGTCGAGGACTTCGACCAGCGCCGTGGTCGGCTGCGTGTCGTTCAGGAGCTCGGGCGCAGCGAAGCCCACGCCGGGCAGCTTCTCCAGCCAGTAGGTGTCCTGCACGAAGAAGCCCCCCACCACGACCATGTCGACGAGCCCGTCGTTGTTCAGGTCACCGGCGGCCATGTCCTGGACCAGCTGGCCCACGTCGGGCAGCTGGTAGGGCGCGCCGAAGTCGCCACCGCCGACGCCGTAGTACACCGCGATGCGACCGCCCCCCGAGAAGCCGCGGCTGGCCACGTCCTGGTGCCCGTCGCCGTCGAAGTCGCGCACGATCACCTCGCGCACCGTCGACTCCACGCCGATCAGCTGGGCCGCGCCGAACGCGCCCGCGCCCAGGCCTTCGAACCACGTGATGTGCCCATCGACCTCGCTGGCCACGACCAGGTCCTGGATCCCGTCGCCGTTCAGGTCACCGGCCGCCGAGCTGCGCGGGCTCACGTTCGAGGCCCACTTGGGCGCCGCCAGGCCCAGGCTGCCGGCCTGGTTCGCGAAGTAGGCCGGCAGCTGGCCGGTGACCGACACCAGCTCCGGCCAGCCGTCCGCGTCGAAGTCGCCGAAGGCCAGGTCCACGGCCGGGGCATCCAGCCCGGGCAGCAGCACCGGCGCCGCGAAGCCGCTCGCACCGCCGAGGAAGAGCTCGACCCCCGCCGGGGCCAGGGTTCCGGAGACGGCCACGTCGAGGTCGCCGTCGAGGTCCACGTCGGCGAGGGCGATGCGCCCGCCGCTCGCCGTGCCCAGCACCGACTCGGTGAACGTCGCCGCACCGTCGTTGGTGTACAGGCGGGTCTGGTCCCCGCTCGAGACCAGGTCCAGGTCCCCGTCGCCGTCGAAGTCCCCCACCGCGACGTCCTGGGTGCCTGAGCCGTGGTCCGCGATCAGCACCTCGGAGGCGAAGGCGTTGCCACCCAGGTTGCGGAACCACACCAGGCGCCCGTCGCCGAAGCTCGCGGCCACCACGTCGACGAGCCCATCGCCGTCGAGGTCGCCGGAGTCCACGCCGCGCGCATCCTCGTTCGCGCCGACCAGCACCGTCATGTTCGCGAACGTCCCGTCGCCCAGGTTGCGCAGCCAGGCGATGCGGTTGTCGTCCTCGCTCGCGCTCAACAGGTCGGGATAGCCGTCGCCGTTCAGGTCCGCCGAGGACAGCTCGAAGGCGCCACCGACGAAGGTGCTCAGCACCACCGGCGCGGCGAATTGCGTCTCGCCCGCGCTCCGGCCGAGGTTCTCGAAGCTGCGCAGGATCCCTTCGGCGTGGTTGGCGGCGATCACGTCCATGTCGCCGTCGAGGTCGAGGTCCACGCCGAGCACCCGGATCGCGCCGTCGGGGACGCCATCCCCGGCCGGACTCACCCGAAGCACGTTCTGCTGCCCGAAGCCGCCGGCGCCGTCACCCGCGAACCAGGAGACGCGCTCGCCCTTGGAGCTCCCGACCAACAGGTCAAGGTGCCCGTCCCCGTCGAGGTCGACCGCCTCGATGCCCGAGCTGCCCGGCACCGTATTGGACAGCTGCTCGACCTCGGCGAACTGGGGCGAGGCGAGGCCGGGGAGCGTGAGCGAGGAGGCAAGGGCACCAGCAAGTGCCGCGCGGGTGAGACCGGTCATGGGGAGCCCTTCGGTTGGGGGTTCGGGGGGATCTGTGCGAGAACCAGGGAGCTCCAACCTAGCAAGTCACGCCGATGCTGGGTCCAAGCACTTGCCCCGACCAGCCCGAGCTCCGTCGTACCGGGCGCACTCGGAGGCCGTCGGTCGGCGCCGGCAGGCCTGGCGAGCCGCCCCTAAGCCGTTCCGTTGCAAGGATTAGGGACGCCCGCTGGCGCGCGGGTCACTTGGGGTCGCCCGAGCTCCGCGTCACGCCACGCAGGCCGACGAGGGTCGCGATGCCGCCACAGACCAGCAGCCAGATGGCCCTGTCCGTGGGCTCCCCGGTGAACAGGCGCGAGAAGCTCGAGCCGATCGAGTCGGCCTCGATCAAGCCGAGGACCAGCAGCACGACACCAACGACGAGCAGGATGAGGGGGAAGGGCTTGTTCATGGCGAGGGGGTTCCGTGGCTTCGGGGGAGGTCGGGGGTCTTGCGTCCGGGGACGCGGCGATCGCTCGCCGAGGGTCACCTCACTAGTCTCTCATTAAGGAAGGGCCGCGCTTCACCCGGTCCCGGGTGTGCCTGGACCTGTCCGACCGCTCGAGATCGTCCCAAGGTGGTGGTTTCCCCTCGGCCCCTCAAGCGCTAGGCTTTCAGCTGTCGATTTATGAAATGAGGAAATGACGACATGAAGGACGAGGAACGGAAGGTCAGCAAGGGCCTGTGCGAGGTCGACTGCGTCGATGGTCCGCGGGCCCAGCAGGCCCTGGCGGGACTGCCCCCGGAGGAGCAGAGCCGCAGCCTGGCCGATGCCATGAAGGTGCTCGCGCACCCCGGCCGACTGCGGGCCCTCTGGGCCCTCGAGGGCCGCGAGCTCTGCGTGTGCGACCTAGCCCACGTGCTCGGGATCTCCTTCTCGGGCATGTCCCAGCAGCTCAAGGAGCTGCGGCGCATCGGCGCGGTGGACTTCCGCTCCCAGGGCAAGCTCGCGTACTACCGCATCGCCGACCCCTTCTGGCTCGAGCTCGCGGGCACGGTCTCGGAGAAGCTGCATGGCGTCCCGTCGAACTAGCCTCGCCGTCGCTTGCCTGCTCGGGCTCACAGCCTGCCGCGCGGTCTACCCCGAGCCCGACTTCGACCGGGCGGTCGACGAGGTCCGCTCGGCGACCGGCTCCGAGCTGGTCTACCACCCGGACGCCGATCCGGCCGAGGCCGACGAGCGCATCGCCGAGCTGCTTGGGGACGGCCTCGACCTGTCCGAGGCGGTCGAGCTCGGACTGCTGAACAACCCCGACCTCCAGGCGGCCTTCCATGGCGTCGGCATCGCCCACGCCGACCGGGTGCAGGCGGGCCTGCTCACGAACCCATCGCTCAGCGCCGGGCTGCGCTTCCCGACCTCGGGCGGGACGAGCGTCTTCGAGGGCGACCTCTTCGGGAGCCTGGCCGACCTCTGGCAGGTGCCCAAGCGCGAGCGTGTCGCCGAGAGCGCGCTGCAGCTCCAGGTGCTCGAGCTCGCCCACCAGGCCGCCCAGCTCGCGACCGACATCCGGATCGCCTACGTCGAGTCCACGGCCGCGGACCGGCTGCTCGAGATCGCCAAGGAGAACCGGGCATCGGCCGAGCGCCTGCTCCAGCTTGCGAAGGCCCGGCTCGAAGCCAAGGCGGGCACCGCGATCGACGTCAGCCTGGCCAGCCTGGAGCAGCTCGAGACCGAGGTCGCACTGCGCGACGCTGAGCTCGCGGCCGGTCAGGCACGCCGCGGGCTGCTCGCCCTGCTGGGCCTCGGCCCCGAGGACAAGCGCCCGGTCCTGACCGAGCTTGGCGACGCACCCGCCCCTTTCCTGCAGGACCTGCGCGAGCTCAAGCAGCTAGCCCTGGCGCGACGGCTCGACGTGCGCGCGGCGAAAGAGGCCGTGCAGCTCGCGGCCCGGGAGGTCGAGCGACAGGGCGGACCGCGCCTGAAGAGCGTGGACCTTGGCCTGGCCGTCGAGGACGACGGAGACCTGGGACTCGGACCCGGGATCCGGCTGGAGCTACCGCTGTTCGACCAGAACCAAGCCCAGGTCGCCAAGGCCCGCGAGGCCCTCTCCCAGCGCGAGCTGCTGCTCGTCGCGATCCAGCGCACCGCGGTCCAGGAGGTCAGCTCGGCCCTGGCGCGGGCGGAGTCCAGCTGGGACGTGCTCGCGATCTTTCGCGACGAGATCCTGCCGCGCTCCGAGGCGACCCTCGACCAAGCCCGCGCGAGCTACAAGCTTGGCCAGACGACCCTGTTCCCGGCGCTCGAAGCCCAGCGCCAACTCCTCGCGGCCCGCCGCGCCTTCGCGGAGCGGCTGCTCGAGGCCGCGACCGCACTCTCCGAGCTCGAACGTGCCACGGGCACACCACGAGAAGCCCTGCTCTCCCCCCAACCGGAACCCCAAGGACGATAGCCATGCACCCCAGACAACTCCTCGCCGCGATCGCGCTGGTCGCCTTCTGTGCCGCAGGCCTGCTCGGTTGCGGCGAGCCCTCGCAGACGGCGCCACCATCGGGGGGTGCCACGAGCGCCGCGCTGTGTGACGAGCACGGCATCGCGAGCTGCCCCTTCTGCTCGCCGGAGCTGCTCGACTCGATGGGCTTCTGCGCCGGCCACGGCGTCCCCGAAGCCATCTGCACCCGCTGCCGCGACGACCTGGAGCCCGCCTTTCGAGCGCAGAACGACTGGTGCGCCGGCCACGGCCTGCCCGAGTCCCAGTGCGAAGCCTGCAACCCCGGCGTGCTCGACAAGTGGCAGCCCATGGCTGGGAAGGCACCGGCCAAGGCGCCGGCCAAGGCGTCGGCCAGGACCGACGTCGCCGGCCCCTGCACCGAACACGAGGTCAGGAACTGCCCCTTCTGCTCGCCCGCACTGCTCGAGGAGATGGGCTTCTGCAAGGGCCATGGCGTGCCCGAAGCGGTGTGCACCAAGTGCCGCGACGACCTGGAGGAGGCCTTCCGCAGCGAGGGCGACTGGTGCGCCGAGCACGGCCTGCCCGAGTCCCACTGCGAGGCCTGCAACCCCGGCACCCTCGAGAAGTACCAGACCTCGTACGTGACTCCGACGAAGCCCGCCGAGCTGCCCGCCTTCGCGGTCCTGAGGCAGGACGTCCCGCGCGTGCAGGCCTTTCCGTCGCTGACCTGCACGACCGACTCGAGCGTCATCAGGCTCACGACGTCGAGCGTCGCTGACCGGGTCGGGATGCTGGTGGAAGAGGTGCAGCGCGGGAAGCTCCGCAAGTCGCTCGAGGCACCGGCCACCGTGGCCTTCGACTCGCGGTCCCACGCGCGCCTAGCCCCCCGCGCGGCCGGCACGGTCATCGAGGTCCGGCGTGACCTCGGCGACGAGGTGCAGGCCGGCGAGGTGCTGCTGGTGCTCGACTCGGCGGCCCTCGGCGTGGCCCAGTCCGAGCTCCTGCAGGCCGCGGCGCGGGTGGGCCTGTGGGAGCAGAACAGCCAGCGCGAGGCCGGCCTGCTCGAGAAGGGCCTGTCGACCCAGAAGGACTCCCTCGAGGCCGAGACGAAGCTCGTCGAGAGCCGCATCGCCCTTGCTGCCGCCGAGCAGCGGCTGGCGAACCTCGGGCTCACCCGTGAGCAGATCGCGGCGGTCCAGGACGGCGGCCGGGCGACCTCACAGCTCAGCATCACGGCGCCCTTCTCGGGCGTGGTCGTCAGCCTCGACGCGGTGCTCGGCGAGCTCGTGACGCCCGAGCGCTCGGTCATCGGCGTCGCCGACACCTCGAACATGTGGGCCATGCTGGATGTCGACCAGACCGAGATCCGGCTGGTCGAGCGCGGGCAGCCGGTGCTGCTCAACGTCGAGGGCTGGCCCGGCGAGACCCTTGGTGGTCGCGTGACCTGGCTCAGCAGCGACGTCGACCGGCGCACGCGCACCGTGAAGGTGCGCGCCGAGTTCGAGAACCCCGAGGGCATCCTGCGCGCGATGGGCTTTGGCACGGCCAAGATCGTGACCCGCGACGTCCAGGACGCGGTCCTGATCCCCAAGGACGCGGTCCAGTGGGAAGGCTGCTGCAACGTCGCCTTCGAGCGCGTGTCGGCGACCGAGTTCCTGCCCCGCAAGCTGCGCCTCGGCTACGACACCGGTGACCACTACGAGGTCCTCAGCGGCCTGTCGGGCGGCGAGAGCGTCGTCACCCAGGGCAGCTTCCTGCTCAAGACCGAGCTGCAGAAGGGCAGCATCGGTGCGGGCTGCTGCGAAGTCGACTACCTGAACGGCTAGCAGCCCCCCCCCATGTTTGACGCAATCGTTGGCTGGTCCCTTCGGAACCGGCTCGTCGTCGTGGTGCTCTCGGCTCTGTTGGTGGGCGCGGGGCTCGTGGCCCTGGTGCGCCTGCCGATCGACGCCTTCCCCGACACGACGCCGGTCCAGGTGCAGGTCAACACCAACGCGGCCTCGCTCAGCCCGGTCGAGATCGAGCAGCAGATCACCTTCCCGGTCGAGCAGGCGATCGGCGGCCTGCCGGGGCTGGTCGAGGTGCGCTCGATCTCCAAGTTCGGCCTCTCCCAGGTCGTGGCGATCTTCGACGACGACGTCGACGTCTACTTCGCGCGCCAGCTGATCGGCGAGCGCCTCCAGACGGTCGAGCTCCCCGAGGGCCTGGGGTCCCCGCAGATGGGCCCGGTAGCGACCGGCCTCGGCGAGGTCCTCCACTACGCGCTGACCAGCGAGTCCGCGACCCTGACCGAGCTGACCACCCTGCACGACTGGGTGCTGCGGCCCCAGCTCTTGACGGTCCAAGGCGTCGCCGAGGTCAACACCTGGGGCGGCCGCACGCGGCAGTACCACGTCGTCGTCGAGCCGCTGCAGCTGCTCGAGTACGAGCTGACCCTCGCCGACGTGATCGAGGCCCTGCGCGACAACAACGAGAACGTGGGCGGTGGGGTCATCGCCGCCGCTGGCGAGATGCACCTGGTGCACGGCATCGGGCTCGCGCGGACCATCGCCGAGCTCGAGGGCATCGTCGTCGCCGAGCACGACGGCATCGCCGTGCGCATCCGGGACGTGGCCGAGGTGCGCGAGGGCTACCAGATCCGGCGCGGCGGCGTGACGGCCAACGGCAAGGGCGAGGTCGTGCTGGGGCTCGGCTTCATGCTCATGGGCGAGAACAGCCACGCGGTGACGAGCCAGCTGCGCGAGCGCCTCGAGGAAGCCAGCAAGAGCCTCCCGGACCACGTGCGGGTCGAGGTGCTCTACGACCGCACCGAGCTCGTGGACCGGGTCATCGGGACCGTGAAGAAGAACCTGCTCGAGGGCGCGCTGCTGGTCATCGCGGTGCTGTTCATCTTCCTCGGGAACCTGCGCGCTGGTCTCATCGTTGCCACGGCGATCCCCCTGGCGATGCTGTTCTCGTTCAGCGCCATGCTGCGCTTCGGCATCTCCGCTAGCCTGCTGAGCCTCGGCGCGATCGACTTCGGCCTGGTCGTCGACAGCTCGGTCATCATCGTCGAGAACTGCGTGCGCCGCCTGGGCAAGGAGGGCGGCACACGGCCCGAGCTCGACATCGTGCGCGACGCCACCCTCGAGGTGCGCAAGCCGACCATGTTCGGCGAGCTGATCATCCTGATCGTCTACCTGCCGATCCTGCTGCTCGAAGGCGTCGAGGGCCGGCTGTTCCGGCCGATGGCGCTGACCGTCATCTTCGCCCTGTCGGGCTCCCTGCTCTTCTCCCTGACCTTGATCCCGGTGCTCGCCAGCATCGGCCTGAAGAACATCAAGAGCCACGCGCGCGAGAACTTCCTGGTGCGCGCCGCCCAGTGGATCTACCGCCCGGTCGTGCGCGGGGCCCTGCGCTTCCCACGCACGGTCGTGTTGCTCGGCGCCGGCGTGCTGGTCTGGGGTGGGCTGCTCGCTTCCCAGCTCGGCACGACCTTCATCCCGCGGCTCTACGAGGAGGCGCTGGTCATCAACACCGTGCGCCTGTCAGGCGTCTCGCTCGACGAGTCCCTGCGCTACGGTCAGCAGCTGGAAGGGCTCCTGTTGGACGAGTTCCCGGACGAGGTGCGCGACGTGTGGAGCCGCACCGGGACCGCCCAGGTGGCGACCGACCCGATGGGGCTCGAGGTCACGGACGTGTTCCTCACGCTGAAGCCGCGCGAGGAGTGGACCCGCGCCAGCGGCCAGGCGGACCTGACCAGCAAGATGCAGGCGGTGCTGAGCGACATGCCGGGGATGCGCGCGATCTTCACCCAGCCGATCGAGATGCGCGTGAACGAGATGACCGCGGGCATCCGCGCGGACCTCGGCGTCAAGATCTTCGGGGACGACCTCGACGTGCTGAAGGCCAAGGCCCTGGAGGTGCAGCAGGTGCTCGAGGCGATCCCGGGGGCCACCGACGTGGCCGCCGAGCAGGTCACCGGCCAGCCGATCCTGGAGATCGAGGTCGACCGCGAGGCCCTCTCCCGCCATGGCCTCTCGGTCGCCCAGGTGCTGCGCCTGGTCGAGGCCGTCGGCGAGATCCAGGTCGGCGAGATCCGCGAAGAGCAGCGGCGCTTCGACCTGGTCGTGCGCCTCGACGACCAGTACCGCCAGGACCCCATGGCGGTGCGCAAGCTGTGGGTGCCGACGGCGTCGGGCCAGCGGGTGCCGATCACCGAGCTGGTGTCGTTCCGCGAGGTCGAGGGCCCGTCGACGATCACCCGCGAGTGGCAGAAGCGGCGCGTGGTCGTGCAGGCCAACGTGGTCGATCGCGACCTGGGCGGCTTCGTCGCCGAGGCCGAGCGGCGCATCGCCGCCGAGGTGGACCTGCCGACCGGCTACTTCACGCGCCTGGGCGGACAGTTCGAGCACCTGCAGCGGGCCAGCCGGCGCATGGGAATCATCGTGCCGGTGGCCCTCGGGGCGATCCTCTTCCTCTTGTACCTGAGCACGCGCTCGGTCCGGGATGCCGCGATGATCGCGACCGGGGTGCCCTTCGCGGCCTTCGGCGGGGTGGTCGCCTTGTGGGTGACGGACATGCCCTTCACGATCTCGGCCGGCGTCGGCTTCGTGGCCGTGGCCGGCGTGTCGATGCTCAACGGCCTGGTGCTGGTCTCGACCATCCGTCGCAAGATCGACGAGGACGGCCTGGCGCTCGAGCTCGCCGTCGAGGAGACGCGCCTGATCCGCCTGCGCCCGATCCTGATGACCGCCATGGTCGCGGCGCTCGGCTTCGTGCCGATGGCGCTCAACACCGGCGTCGGCGCCGAGGTCCAGCGACCGCTGGCGACGGTCGTCATCGGCGGTGTGGTCGCCGACAACCTCTTGACCCTGATGGTGCTGCCGGCCCTGTACGTCCTGTTCGGGCGCCGGACGGCCAAGGCTCCCTCCCGCGCGACGGCCTAGCCCAGGCCGCCGCCCAGGGGCGGATTTCGTTGAGCCGCCAGGGGGCGTGGGCTACGGTGATCCCGCGCAGGTCACGTCCCCCCCTCCAGCACCTCGTTGCGAACGCATGCCTCAGCCCCCTAGCGGTCACCTTCGTCGCTTCCAGTTCGCCCTCGAGCGGTGGGTCCAGCGGGGCATCCTGCCGCAGCTCGTGCTGATGGCGATCCTCGTGGTCGCCGTCGCGGTCCTCGGCGGAGTCGCCGCCTGGGCCCTGACGCCGGCCTTCGACAGCCTGCCGACCGCGATCTGGTGGTCCTTCCTGCGGCTGACCGACCCGGGCTACCTCGGCGACGACGAGGGCCTGGTGCTGCGCGTGGTCTCGACGGTCGTGACGGTGCTCGGCTACGTGCTGTTCATGGGCTCGCTGATCGCCATCATGACCCAGTGGCTGGCGCTCACGATCCGCAAGCTGGAGAGCGGCCTGACCCCGATCGCGATGGAGAACCACTTCGTGATCCTGGGGTGGACCAACCGCACGACCGAGATCGTCAAGAAGCTGCTGACGGCCGGCGGGCGCATCGAGCGCTTCTTCGCCCACCGCAAGGGCTCGGACAAGCTTCGGGTGGTGATCCTCGCCGAAGAGGTCGACGCCCAGCTGCGCCAGGACCTGCGCGACAGCCTGGGCAAGGACTGGAGCGAGAGCCAGGTCTTCCTGCGCTCGGGCTCGTCGCTGCAGCTCGAGCACCTCCAGCGCCTCGACATCCTGCGGGCGGCGGTCGTGATCGTGCCCGGCGCGGACTTCGAGCTCGGGGGCGCGGAGCTGAACGACACGCGCGTCGTCAAGACGCTCTTGACCGTCGACGCGCTCTTCCGCAAGGACCCCGCAGCCACGACGCCGTGCGTGGTGGCCGAGCTGTTCGACCCGCACAAGGTCACCATCGCGGACAACGCGATCCGAGCGCGGTCCGAGATCATCACCGGCGACCGGCTGATCAGTCGCCTCTTGTCCCAGAGCCTGCGGCACCCCGGCGCGGGCACGGTGCTGCTGAGGCTGCTGACCCACCGCGAGGGCAACGGCCTGTACCTGCGCGCCTTCCCCGAGCTCGTCGGCGCGACGCCGCGCGGCCTCATCCAGCGCTTCCCACGTGCGGTCGTGCTGGGGGTCGTCTCCAACCTCGGCGACGCGACCACGGTGCGCCTCGACCCGACCGTCGACGTGACCGTCGAACAAGGCGACCTCTTGATCCTGCTCGCGCAGAAGTTCGACGACTGCATCCCCATCGCCGCCAGCTCGACCGAGCAGCCGCCGGCGCGGGTGGGCGCCCTCGCCGCCGACCCGCGGCCCGAGCGGCAGCGCCTCTTGATCCTGGGCTGGAGCTACAAGATCCCGACGCTCTTGGCCGAGCTCCTGGAGTCGGGTCGCGATCGCTTCGACGTGACGATCCTGTCGAAGGTCGATCGCCACGAGCGCACGCGCGCGCTCAGCCACCTAGACCTCGAGCAGCGCGTCGAGGTGCACATGGTCGAGGGCGACTACTCGCTCGAGCGCGATCTGAAGGCCACCGAGCCGCACAGCTTCGACCACGTGCTCTTCCTGGCGAGCGGCTGGATGCAGTCCTCCGAGGAGGCCGATGCGCGCACGGTCCTCGGGCTGCTGCTCTTGCGCTCGCTGCTCGAAGGCCACACGGCTGGGCCCGAGGTCCTGGTCGAGCTGCTGGACCCGGGCAACGCCAGCATCCTGGGCGCCGGCGCGGACGTGACCTTCGTCAGCTCGCGGATCCTCAGCCACCTCCTGGCCCACGTCGGCCTGCTGCCCGAGCTCAACGAGGTCTTCGACGAGCTCATCTGTGCAGGTGGAACCGAGATCGAGCTGCGCTCCGTGCAGGACCTCGGCCTCGAGCCCGACGGCGTGACCTTCGCCCAGGTCCAGGCCAGCGCCGCCGGCCTGGGCTGCGTCGGGCTCGGCTTCTTCGCCGCCCTGGAGACCGACACGACCCAGCAGGTCTACCTCAACCCCACGCGCGAGCGCCCGTGGAAGCTGCGCCAGACCGACCGGGTCATCCTGCTCAGCAACGTGGCCGACGGAGCCGCCTGAGCGCCGCAGGCCACCCGGCCCCGCCGGCGGGGCCCCTGACCTGCCGGAGTGTGGACGACTCTGCTCCCATCGCCCCCCCACGAGTCGCTACGGGACAGGGCGTCCTGCGCCGATGAGGACGCCGCGAAGTCTTCCCAGACCTGCAAGCGCTCCGCATCCTTGCCCGCCCCCAACTTCGACGGCACGCAGGCCCGCCCCCCTGCTCGGTAGGCACCCACCGCCAGCCTCGCTCGACTTGCCTGCAGGGCTTCGACGTCCTACAACTTCCGCGGCCCTCCGGGCCACGATCCCCGTGAGCACCACCGTCGCCATCTCGACCTTCACCCTGCTGTTCCTAGCGGAGATCGGTGACAAGTCGCAGCTCGTGGCGATCGCTCTCGCCCATCGCTACAAGCCCACACCTGTCCTTGCTGGCATCTGCTCGGCCTTCCTTCTGCTCACCCTGATGGCGGCCTCGATCGGCAGCGTCCTCCAGGAGTGGCTGTCCCAGGCGGCCCTGCTGCTCGTCGCCGGCCTGCTCTTCCTGGTCTTCGCCTACCGCACCTGGCGCGAGCAGCACGAAGACCAGCCCATCGAGCAAGGCGCTGGGCACCGCACGGCCTTCCTCACGAGCTTCACCCTGATCCTCGTGGCCGAGCTCGGCGACAAGACGCAGCTCGCGACCATGGCGCTCAGCGCCCAGAGCGAGTCGGTGCCGTCGGTGGTCCTCGGCGCCACCCTGGCCCTGTGGGCGACCTCCCTGCTTGGTGTGTTCGCCGGCGCACGACTCCTGCGCCACATCCCAGCGGCATGGGTGCGGCGAGCCTCCACGCTCTTGTTCCTGACCTTCGGCCTGATCGCGACATGGAGGGCTGTCGCGCTTTGGTCCTAGGGAGGGCGCTGCGCGCCGCGGGACTCAAGCCTCGCTGCCCCGCGGAAGAGCCCCAGCACCGAGCGCAAGCTCGACCAAGGGCCGAGCGAACCGGGGCCGAGCACCCGAGCCTCCAGGCCGGCGCCCTAGCACTTTGGAAGGGGCGATTCGCGCGCCGGGTGAAGCAGCCCGCGCCTCCCGCTGGACCCCCTCGAG
>JARGPD010000232.1 GCA_029212845.1 Planctomycetota bacterium | reverse complement strand
CGATGATGTTGTGGCGCACCGGCACGTTGCGGTTGCCGCCGTTCCACCACATGTCGTAGCTGACGCCGGTCGAGATGCCGGTCAAGCCCGCGCGCGTCAGGTCCCACAAGGCGCGGCTGCCGAGGGCGTCGATGCCCGTGATCACGCCCGGGTCGAGGTTCGGGTTCAGAGGGTCGCGGAAGGGCGGCACGAAGAAGCGCTCCTCGCTGCTGCCCTGCTGGTGCACGTCCCAGTACACGGTCGGGCGCCAGACCTTGTAGATCTGCTCGGTGACGAGCCGCGTCTCCTCGAGGGCCAGCCCGAACCAGTCGCGGTTGTTGTCGTGGCCCGCATAGTGCTGGTAGAGGCGCAGCAGCCCAGCGCCTTCGTAGGGCGTGCCCTCGTGCTCGCGGTACCAGTGCACGACCTCGTCGAGACCGTCGGGGTTGACCGTCGGCACGATCACCACGACGAGCTCCTCGCGGGCGGAGCGGTAGGGCTCCGCGTCGGACGTCGCCAGGTTCCAGGCGAAGTCCATGCCGAACTCGGTGCCCGCCGTCTCGGTCGAGTGCATCGAGCAGGAGACGAACAGCACCGGCACGGCCGCCTCGACGAGCTGCGCGCGCTCCTCGGCGCTGAGCCCGCGCGGGTCCGCGATGCGGCGCGTGGCCTCGCGGATCTCGTCGATGCGGGCCATGTTGGCCTCGCTCGAGACCACACCGATCAGGAAGTCACGGCCCAGGGTCGACTGGCCGATCGTCTGCACGTCGACGCGGTCCGAGGCCTCGCCGAGCGCGCGGTACCAGGAGCTGACCTGGTCCCAGTCGGCCAGCTCGAAGTCGGTGCCGGTCGGTCGGCCGAGGTGCTCCTCGGGCGAGACCAGGCCGTCGGCGCGGGGCGCGCTGGGCCTAGGGGCCGGACCTGGCTCGCTCGCGGGGAGCGCCGTGTTCGGCGTGGTGGTTGCTGGATCGATGGGAGCGGCGGCAGACACGCAGGAGAGCAGGCTGCCGACGACGAGGAGCAGGGTGGGGCGACGCATGCCCCCACCATAGTTGCCGAGCCCCCGGGCACAAGCACCTGCGCCCTTGTGCGCCCAGGGCCCGTGGCCTGCTATCGTCGTCACCATGCCGACGCCCACCCGCCTCCTCGCCGCCGCAGGCCTCGCCCTCCTGGTCGCCTGCACGTCGACCAAGCCCAGGGACCTCGACCCGATCGGGTACCTCGAGGTGCGCTTCGTCGAGGACGAGAGCTCTGGCAGGCGGGACCTGACCGCGCTCGAGCACAAGGGCGCAGTGCTGCACTATGGACCCGGGCAGACCTTCGGGCTCACCGAGGTCGGGCTCGGCACGGACCTGCTCGGCCGCCCCTGCCTGCACTTCGAGCTGCGCGAGAAGGACAAGCCCGACTTCCGCGCGCTGACCGCCGCCAACGTCGGGCGCTCGATGGCGATCGTCGTCGGTGGCGAGGTCGTCAGCCTCGCCAACCTGGTCGCGCCGCTGCCCGGCAAGGGACAGGTCGAGGGCGACTTCGACCTCGGCGACATCGAGGCCATGGTCCAGGCCCTGGAGCAGGGTCCGTCGGACGACTAGCGGAACAGCTCGAGCACGACGTCCGAACCCGACTCGCGGTCGAGGCGCTGGCCCTTGTCGGTGCGGCCGCGGTAGCCGCCGACGAGCTCGCCGATCAGGGGAGCGAGGCTCGCGCCGCGGCCCCCCACCACGTCGCCGGAGTAGATCCGGTACTGGTCGATCAGGCCCGCGTCCTCGTAGGACTGGATCAAGGTCGGTCCGGCCTCGAGTAGGGTGCGCCGGCAGCCGCGCTCCCACAGGTCGTCGGCGACGGACCACAGGGACAGGCGACCGTCGTCGTCGTGGGGCAGGGTCACGACCTCGGCACCGGCCGCGGTCAGCGCGCGATGGCGCCCAGCGTCCGGGCCGGGAAGGCAGTAGATGAGCACGGGTCCGGCGGCCTCGCGACCGACGACCGCGTCCACGGAGTTCAGCGGGCGCAGGAGGCGCGCTCTCGGGTCGGTGATCAGGTAGGAGTCGAGCACCACGCGCAGGGGCGGGGCCGAGGCGTCGCCTGGCGCGCGCACCGAGAGGCGCGGGTCGTCGGTCTTCACGGTGCCGATGCCGGTCACGATCGCATCGACCCGGCCGCGCAGGACCTGCACCTCGGCCTGGGAAGCGGGGCCGCTGATCCAGCGGCCATCGCCGACATCCTCGGGCGGGCTCAGCTGCCCGCTCTTGGTCTGGGCCCACTTGGCCACGACCCACGGCCGCGGACGACGCAGGCGCTCGTGGGAGGTCCAGCGGACGAAGTGCGGCGAGACGGCTTCGAGCGCCCACGAGCCCCGGGCTTCGGGGCGACAGGCGAAGAACTCGACCTCGATGCCCGCGTCGCGCAGGGCCTCGATGCCGCGGCCGCCGTGGCGCAGGTCGGGGTCGATCGCGCCGACCACGACATGGCGCACCCCCGTGGCGAGGATCGCCTCGACACAAGGGCCGGTCTTGCCGCGGCTCGAGCAGGGCTCGAGGGTCACGACGATCAGGTCCCACTCGGACTCGGGCACGCCGCTCTTGCGCGCGGCCTCGATGGCCTCGACCTCGGCGTGGGGTCCGCCCCAGACGCGGTGGTGGCCGCGGCCGATGACCTCGGAGCCCGCGACGACGGCCGCCCCCACACAGGGATTCGGCGCCACCTCGAAGCGCGTGCGCCGCGCCTCTTCGGCGAGCTCACGCAGCAGCCCCCCGATCAGCTCGGAGGGGCGTTCTTGGAGTGGTGTGACGATTCCCATGGTGCTGCGGCTCGGGCCGCAAAGAAAGCCTATCCCCTGGACCCATGCTGGTCCCTCAAACATCGGCCAACTCCGGTGGGCAGAGCCCTGCACTTCGAAAAAGCCCGGCAGGACTTACAAGACGCCCCCAGGCACGGGAAGGTTCGCCGCGCTTTGGGGGTATCATGCTCGCGCAAGCGCCCAGGAACCTCGCTCGATGCCCCCGCACGGCCCCACCGGCCCGTAGGCGTCCTTCGCATCCCCGAGGTGGGCACACCCAATTAGAGAGAAGCTCCGGCACGACCGGAAGACATTTAGATATGAGCAAGGCCCCCCTCCGCGTGGCAGTCACGGGCGCAGCTGGTCAGATCGGCTATGCGCTCCTGCCCCGCATCGCCAGTGGCGCGATGTTCGGTCCCGACCAGCCGGTCATCCTGCAGCTGATCGAGATCCCCGTCGAGAAGGCCATGGCCGCCCTCCAGGGCGTCGCGATGGAGCTCGAGGACTGCGCCTTCCCGCTGCTGCAGGACATGGTCCTGACCAGCGACGTCAACGTCGGCTTCAAGGACGTCAACTGGGCGCTCCTGGTCGGCTCGAAGCCGCGCGGCCCGGGCATGGAGCGTGGTGACCTGATCAAGGAGAACGGCCCGATCTTCACCGGCCAAGGTCGCGCGATCAACGACCACGGCGCCAGCGACGTGCGCACGGTCGTCGTCGGCAACCCTTGCAACACCAACGCCCTGATCGCGATGCACTCGGCTCCCGACGTGCCGAACGACCGCTTCACGGCGATGACGCGCCTCGACCAGAACCGCGCCATGGCCCAGCTCGCCACCAAGGCCGGCGTGGCCTCGAGCGACGTCACCAACGCGACCATCTGGGGCAACCACTCGGCCACCCAGGTGCCCGACTACATCAACACCAAGATCGGCGGCAAGCCGGCCTCCGAGGTCATCACCGACATGGACTGGCTGCGCGGCGAGTTCTTCACCACCGTCCAGAAGCGTGGCGCGGCGATCATCGCGGCGCGCGGCCTGTCGAGCGCGATGAGCGCCGCCAACGGCCTCGTCGACCACGTGCGCGACCTCTTCCTCGGCTGCGAAGGCACGCGCTCGGTGTGCGTGCCGTCCGATGGCAGCTACGGCGTCACCGAAGGCCTGATCTCATCGTTCCCGGTGCGCTGCACGGGCGACAACGGGTACGAGATCGTCCAAGGGCTCGAGCTCGATGACTTCCTCCAGGAGCGGCTCGTGGCCACGGTTGCGGAGCTTGCTGGCGAGAAGGACGTCGTCGCGGACTTGTTGTAGCTCTGGCGCCGCAGGGCGCTTCTCTGCTCTGGCGCCGCAGGGCGCTTCTCTGCTCTGGCGCCGCAGGGCGCTTCTCTGCTCTGGCGCCGCAGGGCGCTTCTCTGCTCTGGCGCCGCAGGGCGCTTCTCTGCTCTGGCGCCGCAGGGCGCTTCTCTGCTCTGGCGCCGCAGGGCGCTTCTCTGCTCTGGCGCCGCAGGGCGCTTCTCTGCT
>JARGPD010000231.1 GCA_029212845.1 Planctomycetota bacterium | reverse complement strand
GGTACCGTTGGCGCGGTCTGTGCGGTGCCGGGGCTAGAGGGTGATGCCGAAGTCCTCTTCGCCGACCGGGTAGCGGGGGCCGCCGGGGCCGCCGACGGTGTTCTCCCAGGGGTCGTCGACGCCGAGGGGCTCGACGATCGTGCGGGTCACCTGCACGCAGGCGTGGTAGCGCGCAGCGCGCACGATCGTGCGCCAGAGCAGCACCACGATGCCGATCGCGAACAGCGTCCAGACGCGGTCGAGCCCAGAGTCGGGGCCGAAGCCGTGGTTCAGCCAGGCCGAGAGCTTGCCGAGCCCGAGCACGACCACCAGCTCGCAGAAGAGCAGCGCCAGCATCGGGCGCAGGGTCGCGATCGGGCGGAACAGGATCGTGAACAGGCTGGCCAGACCAGCCCAGCTCACGGCCCGCGACTGCAGGTACGCCAGGCGCGTGCGCACGAAGTCCGCCCAGGTCAGGACCGCGGCGAACCACACGAGGAACAGCCCGTCCTGCAGCCAGGTCAGCCGACGCGCCAGGAGCTCGTTCGGCGCGTTCACGAGGTCGCCTCCCTTGAGGTCGAACAGCCGCTCCAGCACGTGCTCGTTCCAGAGGTCCCCAAAGATCAGGAAGCCGCCCGCTCCGAGCAGCACCATCACGGCCAGGAAGACCCGGAAGAAGCGCCAGAAGTAGCGCGCGCCCCCATAGAAGAAGCGGTTGACCGAGTGCCCCTCGGTGCGCTCGAGGAACACCTGCAGCCAGCCCCCGGCGGCGAAGATGCCGAACAGGAACATCAGGAAGGCCAGGCCCGCGGTCAGCCGACCGGTCGACTGGCGCAGCACGCCGAGCTCGCCCGCGTGGTCCGTGCGGAAGTTGACGTCCAGGCTGGCGGCTTGGCTGCCCGGCGCATAGCTGTGATCCAGGGCCCCCTCGAACCAGCCGTACCACGGCAGGGTCAAGATCGCCGCCAGGACGGTCGGCACGAGCGCACACAGGAGCCAGAGCGGCACGCGGCCCATGCTGACCCGCAGGGCGGTCCAGCTGACCCAGCCGTGGTCTTCGGGCTCGGGAGCCGCGGGCTCCTCGGCGCCATAGTCCCCGGTGAAGCCCGGGGGCAGGTAGGAGGTCAGCGGCTCGTCGGCCTCGAACTCAGACTTGTCTTGGTTGTCTTCCATAGCGCTCAGCCTCCGACCCCGATGTGCCAGTGCAGGTTCTGCACGATGCGGCCGAACACGCGCTCGCTCCACCGCAGGGGAGCGACCTCGTCGACCTCATCGAACCACTGGTTGTTCGACATGTCCGTATCCAGGTACCAGTTGCGCTCCCCGTCGATCTCGGGGTCGAGCTCGACGGCGACGACCTTGTTGTGCCCTTCGAACTTGCGCCGCACCCAGCCGTCGGCCTGCTGCTGCTCGCGCGTCCAGGTGAACTTCTCGACGCTGCCGTCGGCGAAGGTCACCCGCACCAAGAGCGGCAGGCGCAGCTCGCCCGAGCGGAAGATGGTCACCTCGGTCGACCAGCTGGCCTGGGCGCCTTCGGGCAGCGGCTCCGGCTCGCGCAGCTTCCACGTGCCGTCCTCGGACTCGAACATGCCCTGGGGCTGCTCGACCTTGGACTGCTGGACGTCGACGCTCCAGTCGATCGTGCCCGTGCCGCGGAAGAGCTCGTCGAAGTACCAGCTCATGTCGACCTCGGCGGCCGCGTTGAAGGACTCGAAGAAGTCGTCCGGCTCGGGGTGCCGGTAGCGCCAGGTCTCGGAGTAGCTGCGCATCCCGCGCAGGAAGACATCCCGGCCGACCAGGCCCTCGAGCGAGCGCAGCACGACCGCGGGGCGCGGGTAGCTGTTGCAGCGGTAGCTGCCCCGGTCGACATACTTCCAAGCCTCGCGGTCGATCGGATCCTTGTCGGGCGAGCGCAGGTAGCCCGCGCGGTCGCCCCAGCGCGGGTCCGTGGTCTCGGGCGAGAGGGTCAAGAGCGGCTGGTCGCGCCACCAGTCGAGAAAGCCCGACGAGCCGAAGGGCTCGATCGTCACGTCCAGGAAGTCCAGCGGGAGCTTGCGGCCGGAGAGGGCGGCGATCAGCTTGCCGCCGCCCGAGGTCGGCGTCAGGTCGGTGCCGTAGACCGCCAGCTCGGAGTAGGTCTTGGCGGCGCGCGACGCGCCGTAGCGCCGCCAGAGCACCTCGGAGTCGGCGTAGCTGTTGAAGCCCTCGTCGAGCCAAGCGCTCTCGAACTCGTTGTTGCCCACGAGCCCGTAGAAGAACTGGTGGCCGCACTCGTGCACGGTCACGCTCTCGGGGCGGTGCATGTCCTCGGTCGCGCTCATCGAGGTGCCGCAGGTGAAGATCGTCGGGTACTCCATGCCTCCCGCCGCGCCGCCGCCGTGGGGCGGGTCGACCACGGTGATGTGCTCGTAGGGGTACTCGCCGAACCACAGGCCGTAGAAGAACAGCGCCGCGGCCGTGGCCTCGAAGTGCCGCTCGGCCTGGTCGCTGCGCTCGGGGTGGATCAGCACGGTGACCTGCACGTCGCGCAGGCTGACGTCCTTGGTCTCGCCGAGGGCCTGCTGCACCTCGTCGACCTCGGTCGGGAAGCGGCTCTTCCAGGCGGCGTAGCTGAAGGTGAACTCGTGGACCTCGAAGTTCGGGTCGGCGGTCCAGGTGAAGTCGTGCACCCGCGGCGCCTTGCCGGTGCGGTCGAGGCTCGCGCGGTCCTGGGCCGAAGGCGCCGAGAAGTTGACCATCACGCGGCCCTCGTTGCCGGCCCGCTCGAGGGTCCGGACGCCGGAGCCGCGCACCTTGCCCTCGTACTGCTCGGGCAGGTCGAGGCGCACCTCGTAGGTCCCGTAGTCGCTGAAGAACTCGGTGTTCTGGTGGAACTGGTGGCAGTTCCAGCCCTTGCCCTCTTGGTAGACCCCGAGCTTGGGGAACCACTGGGCGACCAGCATGAACTCGTCCTTGAAGCCGGTCCGGCGGCGCACGCGGGGCAGCTTGCTCTCCCACTCGACCAGCACGTCGATCGTCTCGCCCGGAGCCACGGGGCGCGGCAGGTCGACCGAGAAGACCGTGCGGTCCTCCGGGTTCTGGTCGTCGGGGGCGCGCCAGGCCAGGCTCGAGGTCAGCTCGACGTCCCCCACGGGGTCCAGGAGCACCACGCGCTTCACCCGGCACCAGCCCCAGTCCTGCTGGACCTCGACGCCGCGCAGCTTGCCGCCGGACTCGACCAGGTGGGTCGAGGCCGTGTTGGCGAAGGCGTTCAGGTACGAGTGGAACCACAGGTCGCCGACCTGGTCGGCGCTGCCGTTGGTCCAGCTGATGCGCTCGGTGCCATGGAGGATGAAGGAGTCGGCCTCCAGGCGCACATCCATGTCGTAATGGACCTGGTTGTCGGCGACGGGGGCCGGACCCGGGAGGGCCTCGGCTGTCGGAAAGCCGAGCATGGCCAGGGCAGCGACGATCCCCAGGCTGCGGACGAGGACCCGTCGGGCTCCGCCTCGAGAAGCGATAAACGGACTCAACATGTTCATACCAAGGATGTTATGACGGCGACTCGGGACCCGGATCGGCCGCGAACGGGGGGGTCCTCGATTCTAGGGAAAAAGACCTCATGTCCCCCGGCTGGGCTCCGATAAAGGGAATGGTGAAAATCCTTCCGCGTGAACGACGCGAGGTCGACAAACCATGAACATCAATCAGGACCCACTCAGCCGTAGCAAATCTTCGCAGCCGCCCTCTCCGGCGGAGCGCGCATCGATGGAGGCCACCCGCAACAAGGTGCGCCAGGCGGATGCGACGCGCCGGCAGCATGCCGAGCGCCGCATCGACGCCACGAGGCAAGAGGCGAAGCAGACCCAGGACCGGATCGAGATCTCTGCCAGTGCGCGCCGCGCAGCTGCCGCCGAGGCCTCGCAGTCGGACCGCTCCGAAGCTCTAGAGCGCTTGCGCCTGGAGTACAAGGAGGGTCGCCTCAACACCCCCGAGCGAACGCGCCGGGCGGCGGAGACCATGCTGCGCGCCCCCTCCGACGAGGACTAGGCTACCAACGCCCGAGGGAGCCAGGCTCCCCCATGCAGGCGAGCGCCCCGATCGTGCCCCTGCACGTCGCGGCGCTCGCCTGCACGCGCATTCGGGCTGCGGGCATGTCAAGTGACTGACAAGTGGTCGCCATCTGGGTGCCAGGCGTCGCTAGCGCACCGGCTCCCTTGCCCGCCCACGGCACCCGCACCCCGTCGGCCAGCCCCGTCGCAACGCGCCAACGGCACCCCGCCGGATCGCGCCAACGGCACCCAACGCGCCAACGGTACCCAACGCGCCAACGGTACCCAACGCGCCAACGGTA
>JARGPD010000052.1:16798-28520 GCA_029212845.1 Planctomycetota bacterium | reverse complement strand
CTACGTCGGCATCACCGAGCACGGCAACGTCGAGACCGAGAACGAGGTCCACGAGGTCTCCAACTACGGCTTCGACCTGAGCTACTGGTCGCACCACCACAACCCGCGCACGGTGGCCAACAACCCCGCCGGCGAGGTCACCCTCAACCTGTCCCTGACCGGACCCGCCTACTGCCTCGGCGGCGCCTGCGCGGCGGGCAACCTGGGCCTGATCCACGCGGCCCAGATGCTGCAGCTCGGCGAGGTCGACCTGGCCCTCGGCGGCGGCGTCTCGGAGTCGATCCACACCTTCGGCATCTTCGCCAGCTTCGCCTCCCAGGGCGCCCTCGGCAGCCACGCCGACCCGGCCAAGGCCTCGCGCCCCTTCGACACGAGCCGCAACGGCATCGTGGTCAGCGAGGGCGGCTGCCTGTACACGCTCGAGCGCCTCGACGACGCCCTGGCGCGCGGCGCGAAGATCTACGGCGAGCTCGTCGGCCACTGCGTCAACTCCGACGCGACCGACTTCGTGCTGCCCAACGCCGAGCGCCAGGCCGAGTGCATGCACGGCGCCCTGGCCAAGGCCGGCATGCAGCCCGGCGACGTGGACCTCGTCAGCACCCACGCGACCTCGACCGAGCAGGGCGATCTGCAGGAGTCCGACGCGGTGCGCCGGGTCTTCGGCAGCGACGACTCCAGCACGGTCGCAATCAACAACACCAAGAGCTACATCGGCCACACCATGGGCGCCGCCGGCGCCTTGGAGCTAGCCGGCAACCTGCCCTCCTTCGACGACAAGATCGTGCACCCGACGATCAACGTCGAGGACCTCGACCCCGGCTGCGCACACCCCGGCCTCGTGATCAACGAGCCGCGCGAGGTGCCCCGCATGGACAACATCCTGAACCTGTCGTTCGGGATGCTCGGCATCAACTCGGCGGTCATCATCCGCCGCTACTCCTAGCCCCCCCTAGCGCTCACTCCCAGAGCAAGTAGAACCATGACCCGCGACGAAGTCATCCTGGCCATCAAGGACATCATCACCACCATCGCTCCCGACGAGGAGCTCGATGGGCTCAACCCGGCCGAGCGCCTGCGCGACCAGATCGAGCTGGACTCCATGGACTTCCTGGACATCGTGATGGAGCTGCGCAAGCGCTACGGCGTGCAGGTCCCCGAGGAGGACTACAAGGAGCTCGCCTCCCTGGACTCCTGCGCGGAGTACCTCGGCCCGAAGATGGCCGACATCGAGCTCAAGGTCGGCGCCTAGACAGGCCCCGGGGAGGCCGCCCTCCCTGGGCCGCCCCAGCCCACAGGCATGAGCCAGAGCGACGGCCCCTTTGACGCGATCGTGATCGGAGCGGGGATGAGCGGCCTGGCGGCCGGCATCCGGCTCGCGATGTACGACCGTCGTGTGCTGATCCTGGAGCGGCACTACCTGTGGGGCGGGCTCAACTCCTTCTACAAGCGTCGCGGGCGCCTGCACGACGTGGGCCTGCATGCGCTCACCAATTTCGCGCCCAAGGGTCGGCGTGGCGTGCCGCTGACCAAGCTCCTGCGCCAGCTGCGCCTGCGCCACGCGGACCTCGCCCTCGGCGAGCAGAGCTTCAGCGAGATCGCCTTCCCCACCGAGCGCCTGCGCTTCTCGAACGAATTCGAGCTGTTGATGAGCGAGATCGAGCGCGCCTTCCCCGGCCAGGTCGACGGCTTCCGCGCGCTCACCGCCGAGGTCATGGGCTACGACAGCTTCTCGCCGCCGGACCCCGCGCAGCTCGCGCGGCCGGTGCTGGAGCGACACCTGTCCGAGCCGCTCCTGGTCGAGATGCTGATGCTGCCGATGTGCTACTACGGCAGCGCGATCCCCGGCGACATCGCCTGGTACCAGTTCGCGATCCTGTTCAAGAGCTTCTTCGACGAGGGCTTCGCGCGGCCCGCGGGTGGCATCCGCCCGCTGCTCGACCTCCTGGTCAAGCGCTACCGCGAGCTCGGCGGCGAGCTGCGCATGAAGACCGGCGTGGCCGAGATCCTCGAGGAAGGCGGCCGCGCCGTTGGCGTGCGCACGGACTCCGGCGAGGAGCTGCGCGCCGGCCAGGTCTACTCGTCCGCCGGCTACGCCCCGACCCTCGGCCTGTGCGGCCGCGGGGACGAGGTCGAGCCCGACGACCGCGGCCGGCTGTCGTTCAACGAGACCGTGATCGTCACCGACCGGCCGCCGCTCGAGTACCCCGGCCAGGCGGACGCGCCCGGGGCCGGCGCCGCGATCGTGTTCTTCAACGACAGCGACACCTTCCACTACCGTCCGCCCACCGAGGACGGCCCGCCGAGGACCTGGCCGATCGACACCCGCAGTGGCGTGATCTGCTCGCCGAACCACTACGCAGCGGCCGACCCGCTCACCGAGGGCGTGATGCGCTTCACCGCACTCAGCGATCCCTCCTTCTGGGACGCCTTCGACGACGAGGCCGCCTACGCCGCCGCCAAGCGCGCCTCGAGCGAGGCGCTCCTCGACTCGGCCGCGCGCTTCGCGCCGGACCCGCGCCCCTTCGAGGTCGACCGCGACGCCTTCACCCCGCGCACGATCACCCACTTCACCGGACACCCGCTGGGCGCGGTCTATGGCGCCCCGAACAAGCGGCTCGACGGCCGCACCCCGGTCGAGGAGCTCTTCCTGATCGGCACCGACCAGGGCCTGCTCGGCGTCGTCGGCGCGATGCTCTCGGGCATCTCGATGGCCAACCGGCACGGCCTGATGAGCCAAGCCTCCTCCTAACGCGAGACCCACGACGTGAAGCAGAATCCCTGGGGCAGCCGCTTCGGCAAGAAGCCCAACACCAAGGACCCGCTGGCCGCGGCCCAGCCGGAGTACGACCTGATCGTGGTCGGCTCGGGGCTCGGCGGCCTGACCGCGGCCAACCGCATCGCCCGGGCTGGCTTCCGCGTCGCGCTGATCGAGCAGCACATGAAGCTCGGCGGCCTGGCGACCTGGTTCAAGCGCAAGGGCGGGCACATCTTCGACGTGTCCCTGCACGGCTTCCCCTTCGGGATGAAGAAGACCTGCCGCAAGTACTGGAGCCAGGCGATCGCCGACCGCATCGTCCAGCTGGACGGCGTGCGCTTCGACAACCCCCAGTTCCAGTTCGAGACCAGCTTCACGAAGCAGGACTTCACCGCCAAGCTGGTCGAGGTCTTCGGCGTCGAGCGCGGAAGAGTCGACGCCTTCTTCGCGCACCTCGCCAAGATGGACTTCTTCGACGACTCGAGCCTGACCACCGGCGAGCTGTTCGAGCGCTTCTTCCCCGGTCGCAACGACGTGCACCGCCTGCTGATGGAGCCGATCAGCTACGCCAACGGCTCGAACCTGGACGAGCCCGCGATCACCTACGGGATCGTCTTCTCGAACTTCATGTCCAAGGGCGTCTACACCTTCGTCGGCGGCACCGACGGCCTGATCCTGGCCATGCGCGAGGAGCTGGTGAAGAACGGCGTCGACATCTTCACGCGCACCCAGGTCGACGAGATCCTGATCGACGGCGAGCCCGACGACCCCACCCGCGACGGCCCCCCGCGGGTCGTCGGTCTCTGCGCCGAGGGCCGCGAGCTGCGCTGCCGCGCGGTGCTCAGCAACGCCCACCTGAAGACCACCGTGCTCAAGCTGGTCGACCCGCGCCACCTGCGCCCGGCCTTCCGCCGCGAGGTCGAGGACGTGCGCCTCAACAGCTCGTCGACCCAGGTCTACATCGGCATCAAGAAGGGCGAGACGGTGCCCCACGTCGGCGATCTCTTGTTCACGTCGACCCGCCCGACCTTCGACACCCACAGCCTGTGCGACCTGCTCGGCGAGAGCCGCACCTTCTCGTTCTACTACCCCGAGGGTCGCCCCGAGCTGGTCGGTGAGGACGGGATCGGGCGCTACGCCATCGTGTCCTCCACCAACGCCAACTACGCCGACTGGAAGGCCCTCGACACCGAGGCCTACGAGCGCACGAAGCAGGAGCTGTGCGAGCAGACCCTGGCCCACCTCGAGCAGTACGTCCCGGGCATCCGCGACAAGGTCGAGGTGGTCGAGGCCTCCACACCGCTCTCGTTCGAGTTCTACACCCAGCACCCCGCGGGCGCTTCGTTCGGCACCAAGTTCGAGGGGCTCGAGCCCTCGATGCGGCTGCACAAGGAGGTCGCGGGCCTGTTCCACGCCGGCAGCGTCGGGATCATCATGTCGGGCTGGCTCGGCGCCGCGAACTATGGCGTGATCCAGGCCGCCAAGGTCGACGAGTACCTGCACACCACGCCCATGGACGACATGGGCACCAAGGATAGCACCCAGGGAGCCAGCGCTTGAACTTCGAAGGTCAGACCGCCGTCGTCACCGGCGGAACCCGCGGCATCGGCCGCGCCATCACCGAGGCCCTGCTCGCGCGGGGGGCGACCGTGGTCGCTACCTATCGCTCGAACGACGCCGCCGCCGAGGCCTTCCGGGCCGAGCTGGGCGAGGCCGGCAGCCGCGTGCAGCTGGCCAGCTTCGACGTGGCCGACGAGCCCGCGGTCAAGGCCTTCTGGGAGGGCCTCGACGAGGCCGGCACCGAGGTGCAGATCCTGGTCAACAACTCCGGCATCCGCCGCGACCACGTGCTGGCGATGATGCCCAGCGCGGACTGGCATGCGGTGCTCGAGACCAACCTGACCGGGACCTTCCTGATGAGCAAGTACGGGGTCCTGTCGATGCTGCGCCGGCGCTACGGCCGCATCGTGCAGATCACCTCGCCGGCTGGCGACCACGGCTTCGAGGGCCAGGCCAACTACTCGGCCAGCAAGGCTGGCCAGGTCGCGCTCACGCGCTCGCTCTCCAAGGAGGTCGCCAAGCGCGGCATCACCGTCAACTGCGTCTCGCCGGGCTTCGTCGCCACCGAGCTGATCGCCGACCTGGACCCGGACGCGGTCAAGGCGCACAAGAAGAGCGTGCCGATGAAGCGCTTCGGCGAGCCCTCCGAGGTCGCCTGGGCCGTGCTGTCCCTGGCCGCCAAGGAGGCCGCCTACATCACCGGCGCCACCCTGGAGGTGACCGGTGGCCTGTGAGACCATCCTCGAGCGCATCCCCCACCGCCCGCCCTTCCTGTTCGTCGACGAGCTCGTCGCCGAGACCGAGACCACCATCACCACCCGCTGGACCCCGCCGGCCGACGCCGACTTCTTCCGCGGTCACTACCCGGAGAACCCGATCCTGCCCGGCGTGCTGATGCTCGAGATGCTCTTCCAGAGCGCCGCGATCTGGTTCGCCGGCCGCGCCCTGGCCGACGACGAGAGCCTGGCCGGCACGGTGCCGGTCCTGACCCGCATCGCCGGCGGCCGCTTCAAGCGCCAGGTGCGCCCGGGTGAGCCGCTCACCGCCGAGCTCGAGCTGACCGAAGCGCTCGGCCCCGCGCGCTTCATGAAGGCGCGCCTGAAGAACGAAGCGGGCAAGCTGGTCGTGTCCTGCGACTTCGCCGTCGCCGCCGCCCCCGCCGAAGGGAGCCCCCGATGAGTGGCTTCGACCTGGCCGGTAAGCGCTTCCTCGTCACCGGGGTCGCCAACAAGAAGAGCGTCGCCTGGCAGACCGCCAAGCGGCTCGAGGACGAGGGCGCCGAGGTGATCTTCACCGTGCGCAGCGAGGCGCGAGCCGAGACCACGGCAAAGCTGCTAGCCGGCCGCGAGGTGCACGTCTGCGACGTCGAGCACCAGGACCAGATCGAAGCCCTGGCGGCCGCCCTCGGCGAGCGCAGCCTCGACGGCCTGGTGCACTCGATCGCCTTCGCCAACTACGAGGAGGGCATGAAGCCCTTCCACGAGACCCAGCGCGCCGACTTCCTCCAGGCCGTCGACATCTCCTGCTTCTCCCTGGTCGCCCTAGCCCGCGCCCTCGAGGCCAACCTCAGCGCCGAGGGTGGCGCGTCGGTGGTCACGATCTCGATCTCGACGACCACCATGGCGGCCGAGAACTACGGGATCATGGCCCCCATCAAGGCGGCCCTCGACTCGGCCGTGGTCTTCCTCGCCAAGAGCTTCGGCGAGCGCGCCGTGCGCTTCAACGCGGTGCGCGCCGGCCTGCTGAAGACCAGCGCCTCGGCCGGCATCCCCGGCTACCTCGAGAGCTACCTGTTCGCCGAGGGCGCGACCTTCCGCGGCAGCGGGCTCTCGACCGGCGAGGTGGCCGACACGGCCCTGTTCCTGCTGTCGCCACGCTCGAGCGGCATCAACGGCCAGGGAATCGTTGTCGACGCGGGCATGGGGTCGGGCTACTTCGATCGCGCACTCGTCGAGCGCGCCACCCGCATCGAACGCTGAGGCCTCCCCAGACCTCCACGGTTCGGGCGCACTTCTCGCACAAAGTGCGACCGATCCGCCGAAGGTCCGCCGATGGAACCTGTCATACTCGCTGGCTTCGCACAGAAACCATGAACGTCCTCCACGTAGTCATCCGACCCACGCCCGGCCAGGGCTTCCGGGAGCCCGCGCGCAAGCGCGTCGACGCCCAGAAGCGCGCCGCGCGCGAAGCCCTCAGCCTTGCCGCCGAGCGCCAGGGTCTGTCCGTTGGCACCATGCCTCGCAACGAGCACGGCGCGCCCCAGCCCGTCGACGGCCACTTCTGGTCGATCACCCACACCAGCGAGTACGCCGGTGGAGCCGCCGCCCCGTGGCCCCTCGGCATCGACATCGAGGGCGTCCGCGAGCCCAGCCCCGAGGTCATCGCCGAGGCCGCCTCCGAGGCCGAGCTCGAGGTCGTCATGCGGATCTTCGGCGAGAGCGAGGCCGAGGCCTTCAGCCGGCTCTGGTCGGCCAAGGAAGCCCTGCTCAAGCTCACCGGCGAGGGCCTCTGCGGCCTGTCCAAGGTGAGCCTGTCGCCCAGCTCGGACCTCGAGCACCGACCCGGCCTGTGGCTGCACCACGGCCAGGGCGAGCACTTCGTGCACCAGCTGCGCCACGGCGCCCACTTCGCGTCGGTCACCTGCGGGCCGATCAGCCACGTCCACTGGGACTGGCAGCACGCCGCCGAGGGCGCGCCCGATGTCGCCAAGGCCGCCAAGGCCGCCAAGCGCTAGCTGCTCGGGCTAGCCCTGGTCCAAGGCGGCGGTCCACTGGGGCACGCCCATTGGTCGGCCCCGCCCGCTACATGTTGACAGCCATACATGGCTGCCGCGACTCGGCGTGAGGGTCTTGGCGGACGCGGAATGCGACCGCCGGTGCAAGTCGCTATCCTCTCGACACGATGGCCTCCCCCCCCGCCCCCCCGGCCGAAGTCCCGGCACCCGTCCTGGCCAGCGCGGCCCGCACCCGCGCCCAGCTCGACGCCAGCTACTTCTTCGCGTCCCACTGGCTGCGCCAGCCAGCCGGCTGGATGCACTACGTGGACGAGGGACCTGCCGAGCGCCCCCAGGCCTCCCTCGGCCCCGTGCTCGCTGTGCACGGCAACCCGACCTGGAGCTACTACTTCCGGCGCGTGGTCAGCGGCCTCTCGGACCGGCGCCGGGTGCTGGCCGTCGACCACCTCGGCTGCGGCCTGTCCGAGAAGCCCCAGGACTGGAGCTACCGGCTCGAGGGCCACGTCGACAACCTCGAGCGCCTCGTGCTCGAGCTCGACCTGACCGACATCACCCTGGTGCTGCACGACTGGGGCGGCGCCATCGGCATGGGCCTGGCCGTGCGCCAGCCCGAGCGCATCGGGCGCATCATCCTCGGCAACACCTCGGCCTTCCACATCCCGCGCATCCCGCTGCGCATCGCGGTCTGCCGCTGGCCGGTCTTCGGTCCCCTGGCCCTGCGCGGCTTCGCCGCCTTCAGCCGCGCCGCCGTGCACATGGCCGTCGAGCGCAAGCTCGAGCCCGCCCACGCGCGCGGCCTGCTGGCGCCCTACGGCAGCTGGCACGACCGCATCGCCCAGCTGCGCTTCGTCCAGGACATCCCGATGAAGCCCAGCCACCCGACCTGGGACACCCTGGCGGGCATCGAGGCCGGCCTCTCCCAGCTGCAGGGCAAGCCCATGTCGATCCACTGGGGCATGCGCGACTGGTGCTTCACGCCGCACTTCCTCGAGGGCTGGATCGAGCGCTTCCCCGACGCCGAGGTCCACCGCCACGCGGACGCAGGCCACTACCTGCTCGAGGACGCCCACGCCGAGCTGCTGCCCGCCTACACCGAGTTCCTCGATCGCGTCGAGGCCACCCCTTGAGCGACACGACCCGACCCGATGCCTGGGACCAGCTCGGCGAGCTGCCCGCGCTCGTCAACATGGCCGGCTTCCTCGTCGAGCGCGCCAAGCAGGACCCGGACGCCACAGCCATCCGCGTGGCGCGCACCGACCCCGACGCGCCCGAGGGCGTCGCCTTCGACGACACCACCTATGGCGAGCTCGAGTTCCACAGCGGCACCCTCGCCATGGCGCTCAGCTTCGGCGGCCTCAACCCCGGCGACCGCGTCTCGATCTTCGTCAAGCCCGGCGTCGAGCTGATCGCGATCACCTTCGCCCTGCTGCGGATCGGCGCCGTGCCGGTCCTGATCGACCCCGGCATGGGCATGCAGAGCGTGCTCTCGTGCGTCGAGCGCATGGCCCCCAAGGCCTTCATCGGGATCCCGATCGCCCACCTGCTGCGACGTCTCAAGCCGCGCGCCTTCCGCAGCGTCGAGCTGGACTTCGTCGCCGGCGGGCCCGGCAGCGGCCTGGTCGCCCGGCTGACGCCCGCCGTCTCCCTCGAGCGGCTGCTCGCCGACAGCACGACCAAGAACCGGCCGCTGCTCGAGACCCCACGGGACGCCGAGGCCGCCGTGCTGTTCACCTCCGGCAGCACCGGCCCGCCCAAGGGCGTCACCTACACCCACGGCATGTTCGAGGCCCAGGTGCGCGCCCTCAAGGAGACCTACGGCATGGGCCCCGGCGAGGTCGACGTCGCCTGCCTGCCGGTCTTCGCCCTGTTCAGCCCGGCGCTCGGGATGACCTGCGTGTTCCCCGAGCTCGACCCGTCCAAGCCGGCCACCTGCGACCCGGCCAAGCTCGCCGGCGCGATCCGCGCCTCGGGCGCCACGACCACCTTCGGCTCGCCGGCCATCTGGCGCCGCGTCGTGCCCCACTGCCTGGCCGAGGGCAAGGACCTGCCCAGCCTGCGCCGGGTGCTGGTCGCCGGCGCGCCCGTGCCCGCCGACCTGATCGCCGACTTCAAGCGGCTCCTGCCCCCGGGCGCCGACGTGCACACGCCCTATGGCGCCACCGAGAGCCTGCCGGTCACCAGCCTGTCCGGGGCCGAGCTCCTCGAAGAGGACGGCGGCGCCCTGCGGCTCGCGGCCGAGTCCGGAGCCGGCACCGTCGTCGGCCGCCCGGTCGCCGGCATCGACCTGCGCCTGATCCGCATCACCGACGACCCGATCGCGGCCTGGAGCGACGAGCTCGAGGTCGCCCCCGGTGAGCTCGGCGAGATCGTCGTGCGCGGTCCAGTCGTGACCGCCGAGTACAAGTTCGAGCCGCTGCACACCGGCGCGGCCAAGATCGCCGTCGCGCCCGAGCGCGCCCACCACAAGGGCGAGGTCTGGCACCGCATCGGTGACATCGGACGCCTCGACGCCACAGGTCGCCTGTGGTTCCAAGGCCGCAAGTCCCAGCGCCTCGAGACCTCCACCGGCCTGGTCATGCCCGTGCCCGTCGAGAACGTGTTCAACACCCATCCCGACGTCTTCCGCTCGGCCCTCGTCGGCGTGGGCGAGCCTGGGGAGCAGGTGCAGGTGCTGGTGGTGCAGCCCGTCGAGGGGCGCTTCCCGAAGGGCAACCCAGCCGGCGCCGACCTGGCCGCCAGCCTCTTCGAGCACGTCGCCGGCAACCTCGCCTGCGACGGGGTCGGGCGCATCCTCTTCCACCGGGACTTCCCCGTCGACGTGCGCCACAACGCCAAGATCCACCGCGGCCAGCTGCGCGACTGGGCCGCGACCCAGCTGGCCGAGGCCGCCTCGCGATGAGGGTCCTGGTCACCGGCGGCGGCGGCTTCCTGGGCTCGGAGCTCGTGCGCCAGTGCCTGGCCAGGGGCTGGGACGTGGCCTCGATCTCGCGCGGTCGCTACCCCGAGCTCGAGGCCCAGGGCGTGACCTGCTTCCAGGCCGACCTCGGGCGCGAGATCACCGAGGACGAGGGCAGCCCCCTGCGCCGGGCGGCCCGTGGGCGCGACGTGGTCTTCCACACCGCCGCCAAGGCCGGCATCTGGGGAGCGCGCGACGAATTCTGGTCGGCCAACGTCGAGGCCACGCGCAACGTCGCCGATGCCGCCCTGCGCGAGGGCGTGCCGCGGCTGGTGCACACCTCGTCCCCGAGCGCCTGCTTCACCGGCGACAGCGAGGTCATGGCCGACGAGACCCTGCCCCTCGCCGAGGACTTCCTGGCCCACTACCCCGAGTCCAAGGCCGTCGCCGAGCGCCTGGTGCTGGCCATGACCGGCGGGGCCATGGCGGTCACCGTCCAGCGCCCGCACCTGATCTTCGGCCCTGGCGACCCGCACCTCTTGCCGCGCATCATCGAGCGCGGCCGCAAGGGGCGCCTCAAGCGCGTCGGCGACGGCCAGAACCAAGTCACCCTGTGCTACGTCGAGAACGCGGCGGCGGCCCAGCTCCAGGCCGCCGAACGCCTCGAGCCCGGCGCGCCCCATGCGGGCAAGGCCTACTTCATCGGCCAGGCCCAGCCGGTCCGGCTCTGGGAGTGGATCGACGAGCTCTTCGCCGCCCTCGACGTGCCGCCGATCCGCTCGTCGATCTCGGCGCGCGCGGCCCATGGCATCGGCGCGGTGTGCGAGGTGCTGTGGAAGCTCTTGCGCCTCGGTGGCGAGCCGCCGATGACGCGCTTCGTCGCGGGTCAGCTGAGCACGTCCCACTCGTACACCATGGAGCCCGCCGCGCGCGACTTCGGCTACCAGGAGCTCGTCGCCCCGGATGTGGCCATGCAGCGCACCTTGGCCTGGCTGCGCGACGCCGGCTGCTAGCCGGCCGGGCGCCTCGGAGCCCGTTCGACGAAGGTCAAGATGGCCACGGAGCGGGTCCGGGGCAGGCGCTTTCGGCCTGGGAGGCTGATGCCTGCGCGACGGCTAGGTATGCTTGGTGCATGCATGTCCGAGTCGCCCCCCTCGTCCTCATCGCCTGCCTCGCCTTCACCAGCGCGTGCGCTTCGATCAACGGCCCGCGCGGCGGCCGCATCTTCCTGCCCCCGGTCAACCACGGCGCGAAGCAGCAGTTCCAGCGCATCAAGGCCCTCGAAGGAGACTGGGCCTGGGCACCCGAGCTCGCGCCGGACCTGTCGGGCTTGGTCGTCACCTACCGGGTGACCAGCGCGGGCAGCGCGGTCGTCGAGACCATGTTCCCCGGCGACAAGTACGAGATGGTCACCGTCTACCACCTCGACGGCCAGCAGCTGGTGATGACGCACTACTCCAGCGCGGGCAACCAACCGACCATGCGCGCCGAACCCGGCGAGCCCGACGGGCCGATCCACTTCCAGTACATCGGGGCGACCAACCTGCGCACGATGAACCAGGGTCACATGCACCGCACCTCGTTCCTGGCCATGGACGACGACCAGCTGCTGACCTCGTGGACCTTCTACGAGGACCAGAAGTCGGCCGGCGACCGCGTCTTCCGGCTGACCCGAGTCGACCCCGACCAGGAGGAGTCCGTGGAGTTCGCCACCCTCGAGTCCACCGGCGTCCGCAACGACCTGCTCGAGGAGTCCGCCTTCGAGGAGACCATCGAG
>JARGPD010000052.1:0-16698 GCA_029212845.1 Planctomycetota bacterium | reverse complement strand
TCGAGGAGACCATCGAGCAGCCCGAGCCCAGCGGCGAACCGCTCGCCGAGGCAGCCCCTAGCGAGGAGGCCGCGGCGCCGGAGCAGGACCCGCCCGCGGTCGACGCCGAGGCGAGCGAAGTGGCGGCGGCCGAGGCCTCGGAAGAGGCCGCGGCGACCGAGGCCGAGCTCGACTCGCTCGAGGAAGAGCTCGAAGCCCTCGAGGGCGAGATCGACGAGGACCTCGCCGACGAAGAGGCCGAGGAAGACCCGGGCCGCTAGCGCTGGGGCGGGTCGAAGAGCATCGCCACCCGCGTCCCTAGGACCGGGTACTCGATGCGGGTGCGGTGGCCGGTGAAGGCGGCCGGATCCCAGCCCAGGCGCCCGAAGACCGAGCGCACGATCTCGTGGTACGAGCCGATCGCATCGGAGCGGAAGTTGGCCGGGTCGCTGCCCAGGCTGGTCAGCGACTCGGCCATGTCCAGCCGGTAGGCCTCGTTCGAGGGATCGTTGATGTCCGCGGTCGCGCCCTGGATCCGGTCGTAGAGTCGCAGCTCGGGCTCCGAGCCCGGGTAGACGTCGCGGTGCACGAAGGCGTCGAACACCAGCAGCTTGGTGGGCGTGGCGACCTCGTTGGAGAAGTGCGCCTTGCGCCGGGAGCCCAGGGGTAGGCTGCTCGGGAGCTCGGCGCGGTTGACCTCGCAGAGGATCAGGTCGACCTCGGAGCCCGGGCCGATCAGGTCGCCCGAGAGGTCGTAGTGGATGAACTCGCCGTGGGGGGTGGCCTGGACCGTCGCCGCCGGGGCCTCGCAGAACTCGTCGAGCCGGTAGCTCTCCGGGTAGACGCCTGCCTTTCCCGCCAGGGTCTCGGGGTGCCGCGGCGAGGCCTCGCCCACGACGGACTCGAGCATGCGCTGGGTCGAGAAGGTCGCCCGGGCCCCAGGCCGCAGCCGGCGCAGGCCGAAGTAGCCCATGAGCCACACCAGGTCGAGCCGCCCCTCGGTCTTGGACGGCGCCAGGAAGACCGAGCTCATCCGCACGCGGGTCGAGATGCCGCGCAGCTGGCTCATCGCCCGAAAGGCGGACTGCTTGCGGCGCAGCTCGAACTCCCGGCGCGCCTCGGGCAGCCAGGTCGCGACCACCGTCTCGAGGTTGCCGCGGTCGCCCATCTCGTCGCGCACGAAAGCCCGGAAGGCCTCGACGGACTCGATCCCGGCGGTGACCAGCCCGGCCTCCACCCCGGCCTTCTTCGCACCGCGCAGGAAGCGCAGCAGGGGGTCGGGCCCGGGGATGTGGTGCACGGTCGCGAGGGGGTCGCGGTTCTTGCGGATCGCCTTGAGCAGCCGGCTGCAGAGCACCTTGTCGAGGCCGAGCTCGGTGGCCAGGGCCTGGGGCCCGCGGGCTGCCGACGGGAGGCCGTCCAGGACGGCCCCGAGGCTCTCGAGAAGGATCGCGCCCACCTCGGCGATGCGCCTCGCGATGGGGTCGCTGGCGTAGTCCTGGGGCAGGCCGATCGAGGGGGTGGAGCTCATGCTGGAGGGCGCTGGGGGGAGCGGACCGGACTTGTCCAAGTCGTTGCCCAGCAGCAGCTTGAATCCTAGCCCAGGAGCCTGGTGGTGCGGCCCCTTGGTTTCAGGGAAACTCCCCTAAGGCCGCTCTAGACCCCGAGGGCGAAGCCCACGTGCAGGGCCGCGCCGACCGGCAGGGCGTCCTCGTCGACCCGGAATTTCGGGTTGTGCAGGCTCACGTCGGTGCCCTTGGCCCGGTCGCCGATGCCGAGCGCCGCGAAGCAGCCGGGCACCTCCTGGGCGAAGAAGCTGAAGTCCTCGCCGCCCATGGTCTGGGGGTTGTGCACCCAGCCGCCGAGCTCGGCATCGGCGAAGCGCCGGGCGATCGCCAGGGCGCCAGGGTGGTTGACCGTGGGCGGGTAGATCGTGCCCGGGAAGCTGACCTCGGCGGTGCAGCGGTGGGCGCTGGCGATGGCGGTCGTGATCTCGCGGATGCGCTCGGCGTTGGCGTCCTGCTCCGCGAGGCTCAGGGAGCGCAGGGTGCCGGCCAGCTTGACCTCGCGCGGGATCACGTTGTACGCGTCGCCCGCCTGGAGCTGGGTGATGCTGACCACATTAGCGCCAAAGGGGTCGCGCTCGCGGCTGACGATGTTCTGGAGGTTGGTGATCACCTGGGCCGCGACGGGCACGGGATCGATGGCCAGGTTCGGCATGGCGGCGTGGCCACCGACGCCGGTGATCGTGATCTCGAAGAAGCCGGCCGAGGCCAGGAAGGCGCCGTCGCGCAGGCCGACCTCGCCCGAGGCCAGACCGGGCCAGACGTGCAGGCCGAAGACGCGCTCGACACCCTCGAGCACGCCCTCGTCGAGCATGCGCTTGGCGCCGGCTCCACCCTCTTCGGCGGGCTGGAAGATCAAGCGCACGGGGCTCTTGAGCTCGGCCTCACGCTCCTTCAGGACCCGCGCCGCGCCCAGCAGCATCGCCATGTGGCTGTCGTGGCCGCAGGCGTGCATGGCGCCGGGCGTCTCGCTGGCGAAGTCGAGGCCCGTGTCCTCGGTGATCGGCAGGGCGTCCATGTCGGCCCGGAGCGCGATGCGCCTGCCGACCTTGGGCCCTAAATCAGCGATCATGCCGGTGCCGCCCCCGAGGCCGCCCTGGACCTCGATGCCGAGCCCCTCGAGCACGCTCCGCAGGTAGGCCGAGGTGCGCTCCTCGCGGTAGGCGAGCTCCGGCATGCGGTGCAGGCTGCGGCGGTGCTCGATGATCCAGTCGTGGATCCCTTGGGTCGCTTGGAGGATGCTCATCGCAAGACCATAGCGCCCCGGGGCGCGCAGCTTAAATGAAGCAGGGCCCCTTTTCGGGGCCCTGCAAGGTCCGAGGCCAATTGGGCGGGAGCCTCGAACCAGTGTGGAGCCAGAGAGGGGAATCGAACCCCTAACCGCTGCTTTACGAAAGCAGTGCTCTACCGTTGAGCTACTCTGGCTTGGAAGGAAGGAAGGGGAGCGTCGAACCGCGTTCGACGCTCCCCAGTCTTTCGTTCGCGGGCGCGGAGTTTACTCCCCGACGTTCACTCGCACAAGACGCAGCAGCTCGGCTCGCATCTCGTCGCTGAGCTGCAGGCGGCCGAGGGCCGCAGCAGCGGCGCCGCGGACGGCCAGGCTGGCGTCGGAAGAGACGACGCCGTGCAGGGCGTCGAGGCTGTCGGTGCCGGCCACGCCGCGGCTGAACATCGCCGCGCAGGACATGGCGGCGGCTTCGCGGACCGCGTCGGAGGCGGCGTCGTCGGCGCAGAGGGCGGCGACCGCAGCGGCCTCACCCTTGCCACCGACGGACCCCAGGGCCTCGAGGGCCGGGATCACCACGTCGTCGGGACGGTCGTTGCGCAGGGCGTCGGTCAGGCCGGCGCGGGCGGCGGTCACGTTCTGACCACGGGCCGCCAGGGCGCCGAGCGCCTTGGCCGAGCGGCGCGACAGGGCGTCGGCGTACTCGCGGTCACGACCGAGGGACTCGGACATGGCCTCGCGGACGGCGGACACGTCATCACCATTCAGGATGCCGGCGGTGCGATCACCGTACAGCTCTTCGGCGAGCTCGGTGTTGGCCGCGACGACCAGCACCGGGGTGTCCCCGAAGCGCGAGGAGGCGGCCAGCTCGGTGAGCACCTGGTGGGTGGTCAGGTCCGGGAGGCTGTCGGCGACGATGATCGCGTCAAGGCCGGGCACCTTGTAGACCGAGGCCAGACCGCTCGCGCCGGTGGCGAAGGTGTTGACCAGCACGCCCTCGGCGGTGAGGGCTGCGGCGATGCTTGCGGAGCGCGCGGCGTTGGCGTCGATCACCGCGGCGACGCGGGAGATGCGACGGCCGACGGCCTCGCCGAGGGCGGCGACGGCGGCGTCACTGACGGCCGTGCCCGAGGCGTTGGCCTGGGCGACCAGGGCCAGGGCGGCTTCGCAGCGCAGGCCAGCGTCGCCTTTGCTGAGGGCCAGGTTCAGGCCATCACCGGCAACGGCGAGGCCTTGCTGGACGGCGCGGCACAGGCCGATGGCGGCCATCTGGTCGCCGTCGTTGACCGAGCGCGTGAGGCCGGCGTCGACCGCACCGGTGCCCGAGGCGGCGACGGCCAAGAGGCCAGCGCGCGCTTGGGCGGCCTCGCCACCGACCTCCAGGCCATTGGCCTGACGGTCGGCGATCAGCTGCATCTGGCTGGCGTAGACGCGGGCGAGACCGGCGAGGGCCGGGCCCGAGGCGGACGAGACGCGCAGGGCGTTGTAGAAGGCGACCTTGGACAGCTCTTGGGCGTACAGGTAGCGCGGCACCTCGGTCGACTGCAGGCCACCGCCGGAGAAGCTCCAGACGACCTTGCTGTACTGATCGGGGCGCAGGACCTTGGGGCTGGCCTGGTGGTAGAGGTTGCCGAGGGCCAGGAAGCCGAACTCGGCGCTCTTGGTGCCGCCGCAAGCGGCGAGGGCCTTGGCGGCTTGCTGGCGCACGCCTTCGTCCGCGTCGCCTTCGGACAGGCGAGCGAGGAAGGCGGCGGCGCGCGGGTCGGCGATGTAGCCGAGCACGACCGCGACGTTGCGACGCAGGAAGGCGTCGGGGGCGTCGAGGGCCGCGCAGAGGGGCAGGACGACCTCGTCCCCCATCGTGGTCAGGATGTTCATCACCATGACGCGGCGGTCCGGGCTGGCCTGGTCGCCGATCGACGGGAGCATGTACTGCACCGCGTACTCGCCGTGGTCCGACGAGAGGCTGCGGATGGCGGCCATGCGCGCGACGACGTCGTTGCCGGTGGCGGCACGCAGCAGCTCGCGGATCGCGTCGGCATCGTCGCGGCGCTCGTTGACCTGGGCCTTGGCCATGCTCATCAGGCGCATGGTGACCAGGTTCAGGTCACCTTCCTGGGAGAGCATCTCGAGCCAGATCTCGGCGTCGGTGTTCTTCCAGAGCTCGTAGGCCTCTTCGTTCGAGAGGTCCATGGCCAGCACCTTCTGGAAGGAAGCCAAGGCTTCCTCCTGACGGCCACGGCGCAGGGCCTCGAGGCCGTCGTTGAAGGTGTCCTCCGCATCGTTGGCGATGAAGCCGAGCGACGGAGTGGCCAGCAGGAAGAGGCCGGCAGCGATACCCAGGGGGCGGAAAATCGTCATGGTCGAATGGTCCTCGAGGGCGAGAGACGCGCGGGGGGGATGGTTTCGGACACCGGTCGGGCGGAGTTTCCCGGGGGGTACGTCCGAGGATGATACTCGCGACGGCCCTGCTTTCAAGCGCCTGGCAAGCCAGATCAGGGGGCCGCTGGTCCCCGGCTCTACCCCAGGTCCCCTAGGCGGCTACCTAGGCGGCCCAGAATCTCATTAAGAGAGGAGGCGGGCCGAGCCGCCGGTCAAGAGGGCGACGACCCCCCGGGCCGTGGCCGACCCGGGCGCCCAGGCCCAGAGGTGGTCGAAGCCCGCGCCCCACTCGGGCAGGGTCTCGCGGGCCCCGAACCACAGGAGCAGCACCCGGCGCCCCGCTTCCAGGGCCGCTGAGGCCTGCTTTTGGGCCTCGGCCTCGACCTCGGCCTCGGCGCCGGCCGAGCCGCGGCCGGCCAGGACGACCCCGCCCAGGCACAGGACCAGGGGCGCGGCGGGGTCCCGGGTGAGCTCCAACCCGCCGACCTCCACGAGCCCCGCGACCAGGTCCGCCTGGCCCGCCAGCTCGATCGCCGAGCCCGCGAGCCCGGCGGCGGCAGCGGCTCCCGGCTGCCCGGCGAGCCCCGCAAGGGTCAGCTCGGTGGCGAGCCGCTCTCCATTTTCGACGCGCTCAGCGACCCCCGCGTCCGGCCGCGCGGCGCCCACCAAGGCCGCCCGCATGCGCTGCATCCGCTCGGCCGCCTGGCGCAGGACCTCCACATCGAGGCGCCCGCCCTCGACCGCCTCCAGGAGCTGCTCTGCCAGGGCTAGCTCGTCGACGGGCACCAAGAGCCCGTGGCAGCCGGCCTCGAGCGCGCGCACCCCGAGGTCCGGCAGCTGGGCCACGGCCCCCATCTCGAGCCCGTCCGACAGGACCACGCCTTCGAAGCCCGCGGCCGCGAGCCATGCGTTCGAGCGCGCGCTCAACGTCGCCGGCAGCCCCGGCTCGCCGGTCAGCGCCGGCACGTCGAGGTGTCCGACCATGACCGTCAGTCGGGCGCCCATGCGGCGCGCGACGGGCAGGTCGAAGAAGCCGCGCCAGGGCGCCAGCTCGAGCGCCTCGAGCTCGGCCAAGCTGCGGTCGACCAGCGGCAGGTCCACGTGGGAGTCCACCGCCGTGTCGCCGTGGCCGGGGAAGTGCTTGAGGCTGGCCCCCGCGCCGGCGGCGTCGAGGCCCTCGAGGAACGCCGTGGCCCCCGCGGCAACGGGTCCGGGCTCGGTGCCGAAGGCGCGCACGCTGATGATCGGGTTGACCGGGTTCGAGTTCACGTCCAGGACCGGCGCGAGCACCAGGTCGATGCCCGCGGCGCGCGCCTCGAGCCCGGTCAACAAGCCCGCGTCGAACAGGCTGCCGGGCCGCTGGGCCTCGGCCTCGAACACGGCCCGCGCGGGCGGCAGCAGCGTGCTGCCGGGCAGGTGGTAGCCGGCGCCGCGCTCGAGGTCGGCGCACAGGGACGGGCGCTGGCCGCCGAGCTCGACGCACTCGTCGGCCAGGGCGTTCAAGCCCGCGCCCATGCCCGCGATCGTCGCGCCATCGCTCAGCCGCCGACCGAAGCCGATCAGGCAGGTGGGCGGGAAGCGCCGCAGGTAGGCGGCCGAGGGGCGCCGCTCGGGGGAGCCTGGCTCGAAGCCACCGGCGGGGCGGTAGGGCGGGATGATCACGGCGCCGATCCAGCGCTCGAGCTCGCGGCGGTTCGCCGGTGGAGGTGCCTGGTTCATGTAGTTAAGGAAGCAACTTCTGGGGAGCGGGGCTGAGCTTGCCGAGCAGGGCCGGTCGCTTGGCGCCGGTGACGCCAAGGCCGAGCGGCAGCTCGAGCAGGTGGACGGCGGCGAAGAGGCCGAAGCAGAGGGCCTCGCGGGCGTCGGGGTCGAGCCCGCGGGTGGCGCTGCTGGCGACGCGGATGTCGGGCAGGTGGCGGGCGAGGGCGGCGACGAGCGCTGGGTTGTGCACGCCGCCGCCGGCCAGCAGCAGCTCGTCGGGGCGGTGCGGGGCCAGCTCGGGCAGCTCCAGGCTCGCGGCCACACAGTGCGCCACGAGGCCGCAGCCGGTCGCGAACAGATCGGCCTCGGACCGCCGCGCCGATGGCCCCGCGCTGGCCTCGCCAAGGTGCTCGCCAAGGTGCCCGCCGGCGCGCTCGATCAGGCGCGCGACCCAGGGCTCGCCATAGGTGTCGCGGCCGGTGCTGCGCGGCGGCGCGGTCGCGACGAACTCGGCCAAGCTAGCGCCACCCCCATGCCCGGGCTCGCGCTCCCAGCTCGCCAGCAGCTCGAGGTCCTCGCTGCCGCCAAGGGCCACGGCTCCATCCTCGTCGCGCTCGCGCCCGAGCAGCCGCCGCGCGAGCCCATCGAGCAAGGCCCCCGCCGGCCCGGTGTCCAGGTTGCCACGCACGTCCCCCCCCACCATCAAGGTCAGGTTGCCGTAGCCGCCGAGGTTCAAGAGCCCCAGCCGCTCGCCGTCCGCAGCCCCACCCGTCCCTGCGGCCGCAAGCAGCCACGGATCGAGCAGCGCCGTCAGGGGCGCGCCCTCGCCGCCCACCGCCAGATCCCGTCGGCGCAGGTCGCTGACTACGGCCGCGCCGGCAGCCTCGGCCAAGAAGTCCCCGTCCCCGAGCTGCAGGGTCGCGCCCAGCGCTTCCCCGTCACAGTCGTCGCGCCCGCCGTCGTGGTGCCACAGGGTCTGCCCGTGGCTACCGACGAGGTCCACGCGCGCCTCGCCGGCCACCGCGCGCACGGCGCGCCCGAAGGCCAGGCCCAGGTCGCGGTCCAGCCGCGCCAGCTGGCCCAGCCCCACACGCGCGCCCGGGTCGTCCAGCAGCCTGCGCAGGCGCGCGCGCAGCCCGGGCCCGTACTCGACCGTCTCGAAGGCCACCTGGCCCAGCTCGACCAAGCGGCCGCCTTGGAACCGAGGCCGCATCAGCGCCACGTCGATCCCATCGGCCGAGGTCCCCGAGAGCACCCCCGCGACCAGCGCCTCGCCCGCGCCGAGCGCCGCGACCAGCTCGGCGTGGCTGAGCGGGCTTGGGTGCCCGCTCGTTGGTTTCACGCTCTGCTTGGGTGCGACCGACATGCGCCCGAGGATACGCTGTCGGGCGCTCCCCCCTAGGGCTCCAGCATCGAGAAGGGCCCAACCACCGAGACCACCATGAAGAACGACAAGAGCGGCGCCGCCGAACACCACATCCTGGTCGTCGACGACGACGCCGACATCCGCGTGGCGCTCGAGATGCTGCTGCAGTACGAGGGCTTCGACGTGTGGACCGCGAAGAACGGACGCGAGGCCCTCGCGCGGCTCGACGCCGAGGCGAAAGCGGGCGAGCGCGCGTCGCTGGTGATCAGCGACGTCAAGATGCCCGAGCTGGACGGCCTCGGGCTGCTCGACGCCCTGTTGGCGAAGCCCGAGCGCCCGCCGGTGGTGCTCGTCTCGGGCCACGCCGACGTGCCGATGGCGGTCGAGGCCGTGCGCAAGGGCGCCTTCGACTTCCTCGAGAAGCCGCTCGACCAGAACCGCGTCCTGCCGCGGGTGCGCGCCGAGAACCGCAGCCTCAAGGCGCGGCTCGGCGAGCGCTACCGCCTGATCGGCGAGAGCAAGGCGATGGTCGAGCTCAAGAGCAGCATCGAGCGCGCCGCGCGCGCCGACGCCCCGGTGCTCATCACCGGCGAGAACGGCACGGGCAAGGAGGTCGTCGCCCGCAACCTGCACCTCTCGGGTCCGCGCGTGACCGGCCCCTTCATCGCGGTCAACTGCGCCGCGATCCCCGCCGAGCTGATCGAGTCCGAGCTGTTCGGCCACGTGCAGGGCAGCTTCACCGGCGCCCATGCCGACCGCATCGGTCACTTCGAGGCGGCCGATGGCGGCACGCTGTTCCTCGACGAGGTCGGCGACATGCCGCTCGCCGCCCAGGCCAAGGTGCTGCGCGCCCTCGAGACGCGCGAGATCACCCCGGTCGGCTCCACGCGCACCGTCGAGGTCGACATCCGCGTGATCGCCGCGACCAACGCGGACCTCGCCGCCGCGGTCGAAGCCAAGGCCTTCCGCATGGACCTGTTCTACCGCCTCAACGTGGTTCCGATCCGGGTGCCCGCCCTGCGCGAGCACCCGACCGACATCCCCGACCTAGCGGACGCCTTCCTCAGCGACATGGCCGCCCGCTGGGGCCGCGCCCCCTCGGCCCTCGACAAGGACGCGGTGGCCCTGCTCGCGAGCCTCGACTTCCCCGGCAACGTGCGCCAGCTGCGCAACCTGCTCGAGGGCGCCGTGGTGCTCGGCGACAGCGCGACGATCACCGCCGCCGACCTCGAGGGCATCCTCGCCGGCGGTCCGGCCCTAGCTACCCCCACCGCCTCCGGCTCGAGCGCCGCCGACCCCTTCCGCGCGAGCACCTTCGAGGAGTTCAAGAACGAGAGCGAGGCGCTCTTCTTCCGCCGCAAGCTCGACGCCAACGACGGCAACATCAAGCGCACTGCCGAGGAGCTCGGCATGCAGCGCAGCCACCTCTACAAGAAGCTCGACCGCTACGGCCTTCGCGGCTGAGCGTCCACCTCTCCCCGGCCCACGGCCATAGCCCGAGACCAGGCCAGCTCCCTTGGCAAGGGTTCAGCTGGACCCGATCCCTCCACCGACCACTCGCGACAGGCCAGGCAGCGAGATGTGCTCTGAAGCTACTGCCAAAATATCGTTGAGCGGGACACGGGGTGGGGCTGACGCCGTGGTCCGAAGCTTCGCTTCAGGCGCCCGTGACCTTGCGGCCCCAGGTCAGGGCGGCCTCGGGGGAGACCGCGAGCAGGTCACGCAGCTCGCACGAGGGCGATGCGCCGTCGAGTACGTAGCGGTCGAGGAAAGCTGCCGTGGCCTCGAGGTCCGAGAGGCGGAAGTAGTCCGCGGGCAGGCGCTTGGCGCCCTCGAGCGCCAGGGGCCAGATCCAGCCGGCGAGACCGGCGACGATCGGGTCCTCGAGGCCGGCGCGCCCGGCCCGGATCCAGAGGTCCTCGAGCTCGTGCTGGTGGTCGGCCAAGAGCGCGAGGGCCTCGCGTCGGGCCTGGGGGTCGTAGACCAGCCCCGAGAGCAGCACGACGAAGGGGCCGGCTAGCTCGCGGGGCAGCCCATCGGCGGAGCGCAGCTCCATGAAGCCGCGGGCGCGGACCTCGGGGAAGACCGTGGTCAGGTGGTACTCGAGGTCCTCGAGGGTCGCGCTGCCGTGGGTCGCGTGGCCTTCCTCGATCCAGCGCCGGAAGGTCAAGCCGTCGAGGGCGGTGTGCATGCCCTCGGGCCCGCCGTCGCGCCGATACAGCATCAGCTCGGCGTCGAGCACCTTGTCGGCGTAGTCGAGGGCTGGGTCGCCGCCGCGGCCGTCCTGCAGCGCGGGCGGGAAGCCGGTGCGGCTGGGATCGAGCACCTGCCACACCCGCGCGCGACGGCTAGCGACGGGACTGCCGCAGAGGTCGGCGCCGGGGCTCGTGCTGAAGGTCGCGGTGATCAGCGGACTGACCAGGTTGGCGATGCGCCAGCGCTCCTCGACGATCTTGGGGTCGCCGAACTGGCCGCCGAAGTCGAGGTTGATCTGCAAGCTGGTCGAGTTGCGCATCATCTTCGCACCCGCCGGCCCCTTGCTCGCGTAGAACTCGGCCTGGGACCGGTAGCGTCCGCCCGGCAGCTGCTGGGGCACGCTCTCGGCCTTGTGCCACGGGTCGAGCCCGAGCGCAACCAGCGCGCAGCCGTGACGCTCGAAGATGCTCACGAGGCCGGCACGCACGCGCTCGAGGTCCTCCATCGCCCCGGCCGCGTTCTCGTGGACGCGGGTCGAGTGCTCGACCTGGGCGCCCGGCTCGAAGGTCAGCTGCCCCCCACAGGACAGCTCGAAGCGCGGCACGACCCCGGGCACGTACTCGAAGAAGCCCAGCTCCGGATCCTCGGACGCCTCCCGCAGCCAGTCGATGATGCCGGCCTCGCCCGTGGCTTCGTTGCGGAAGAGCCGCGGCCGGCCTCCGGGCTGGCCGAGCGCGTCCACACGCACGACGAAGTACTCCGGCTCGAGGCCGATGCCGCCGGGCTGCTCTGGGGTCGGTGGTCCAGCGGCGATCGCACCGAAGGCGCGCGCGGCGATCCACTGGCGAGCGGTGCGCACGTCGAGCGCTTGGGTGTGGGTCTTCATGGGGGCCACCATGTTGCCGAATCCGGGTCCGGCTGGGGTCTTTTTCGAGGGACAGGGCGCGTCAAGTTCCCGTAGGGGCGGCCGGGTCCGGGAAGGACAGCGGGCCCCGCGCTCACTTGAGAGCACGGGGCCCGCCGCGGGATCGGTCCTAGGTCGCGACCCTAGCCCGCATCCGTCACCAGGCTCCAGCTAATGAACCCTTGTTCGTGGGATCGTGCAGGAATCTGACTTCTGCGACGCAGCTCACGAACGACGGTTTCAGGCACGGAGTGTACTCCACAGCCCCTGACCGCCAGGGCCCCAGGCCGACGCATCTTCGACGCCCGCTTCGACGGCGGGGACATCAGGTCTGACACTGGCGGGCTGCTGCTCGGCCTGGTCGAAGAGCGCCGCCAGGTCCTGACCCGCTTCGCCAGCTGCTTCCGTGACGACCGCGACCCAGCCCGGATCGAGCACACGGTCGAGGAGCTCCTCGCCCAGCGCGTCTGCGCCCTGGCGCTTGGCTACGAGGACATCAGCGACCACGACACGCTGCGGCTCGACCCGCTCCTAGCCGCGCTCGTCGGCATGGTCGACCCGGAGAGCCAGCGTCGTCCGCGAGCCCGCGACGAGGGCAAGGACCTCGCCGCCAGCACGACCCTGCTCCGGCTCGAACTGGCCCATCCCGACATCGCGCCGGACGATCGCTACAAGCGCATCGCGCTCGAGGGTCGCGAGGTCGACGACCTCTCCACAACTCGCTTCTTAGAGGCCCACAACGAGGCGCCGAAGGAAGTCATCCTGGACTTCGACACGACCGATGATCGCGTCCACGGCAAGCAGCAGGGCCGCTTCGGTCACGGCCATTGCGACCACGACTGCTACATGTCGCTGTACGTCTTCGCGGGGGGCCAACTGCTCGGTGCGAGGCTGCGGACCGCCGACCGCGACGGTGCCGACGGAACGCTCGACAAGCTCGAGCGGTTGGTGCCGCGCATTCGCGGCACATGGCCCAAGACGTGCATCATCGTGCGCGGCGACTCGGGCTCTTGCCGGGAGTGGCTGATGGCCTGATGGCCTGATGCGAGTAGCGAGGAGCGGGGCGTCGAATGCATGCTCGGTCTGGCCAAGACGAGCGATTGGTGCGGATGGCAGAAGACGCGCTCGAGGCGGCGCGGCTGACCTGTGAGCGCACGAGCAAACCAGCCCGTCACCTCAAGGAGCTGACCAATCGCCCGGAGGAGAGCTGGTCGCGCTCGCGCCGCGTGGCCGCCAAGGCCGAGGAGCGCGTAGGCCGCGCGAACCCGCGGTTGTTGATGACGAGCCTCGACGAGAAGGAGTGGCCGGCGGCTCAGCTGTACGAGGGCCTCTCCTGCGCGCGCGGCGAGATGGAGAGCGGGATCAAGGAGCAGCGGCTCGACCTCTTGGCGGATCGCACCTGCTGCTGGTCGAGGCGCGCGAGGCAGACGCGGCTGTACCTGTCGTCGATGCCCTCGTGCTGGTGAGCGGGCTGCGCAGGATCGGGCTCGTGGGGACGGAACTGGACCGGGCTCAGTGTGGGACGATCAGGACCAGGCTGCTGAAGACTGGCGCGCGAGTACCCCTGACCGTCAGGCGGATCGGGCTGTCGATGAGCGAGGGCGATCCGATGCAGAACCACTTCGCGGAGGTCTGGTCGCGGCTGCGATCGACTCGACGGTCGAGGCCCGGCACGGATGATGAGCCGGTGGCCGCGCATGGGACTGCGCCACGGAACATGGCCGATCGAGTCAGTGGCGGGACGTCTCGACGCCAAGCCAGGCCCCCAAAGCCACCCTCTCGGCGCTCATCCTCGGCTCAGGCCCGGACCACCGCCTCGACCGAGAGCTCGTGACGGATGCGACCCTAGGGGATGATCAGCTGCATGCCGATCTTCAGGTCGTTCTCGTTCTTCATCTGGTGGCGGTTGGCCTTGAAGATGTCGCTCCAGCGGGTGCCCTTGCCGTAGGCGTCGCTGGCGATGTTCCAGAGGCTGTCGCCCTCGACGACGGTGTAGGTCGTGGCGGTCGAGCTGCCCGCCGGCGCCTCGATCGGGGCCTTGTGGACCGGGGCGGCATCCTTGGTGGGACGGCTGCCGGCCTCGGCCAGCTCGTCGAAGCGCGGGATCCAGATGACCTCACCGGCCAGGGGCTGCTCGTGGCCCTCGTTCGCCGCGCGCAGGTGCGTGCGCAGCTTGCGGTCGCCGTAGTAGAACTCGGCGAGCGAGCTGAGGCTGTCCCCGTCCTTCCAGACGTAGGAGAGCAGGTGGGCGCCCTGGTAGGCCTCCTGGAGACCGGCGGTGGTCTTGAGGATCGTCAGCTTGCCCTCGGCCTCGAACAGCTCGGGCTGCTTCGGCTGGGGCTTGACCGGGGCCTGCTCGACGACGGGCTCGGCCGCGGGCTCGGTGACCGGGGCCTTCGGGAGCTCGATGACCGGCTCGGCCTTCGGCTTCTGGCGCTGCTCGGTCTTCGGCTGCAGGGCCTCGCTGTCGGCGTCCGTCACTAGGGAGGAGAGGGTGCCGGTGCCCTCGGCGCCGGTCCCCAGGGGGTCGTCGGACCGGACCTCGCCGTCCCCGTGCATCGTGATGCCGAGGATCGTGGCGGCGAGGAAGAGGACGGTCAGGACGACAAGCTTCTCGAAGTTGCCCATGGTGATTTGCTCGGATCGGGGGGGTGCCCCTAGTGCCCTGGATGCGCTGCGGGTCTGGCCGGGTAGGGTCCGACGGCCGCCCGAATCGCGACACGCCTCCCTGGGACCTGTTATCCCCGATGGCGGTGTCGAAACCAAGCACGCCGCTCCAGAAATCCACAAAATGGGGTATGCCAACGCAGTTTAGGCACACCATCGGGTAGCCGGTTGGGGCACACTCGGAGGCCCGCGAACGAGGGAAGGGCGGGCTCGCGACTGCACCCTGGGCCCGGCTGGGTTAGATTCCCTGGCGCTGTGCACCATGTATAAGGACAAGCAGAAGGTCGGCTACGTCGCCGACGGCGGCCCCCTGGCCCCTCGGCTCGCCAAGGGCCCCAACCGGCTCCGGAACCTGGACCCGGTCCTGGTGGCGATCCTGGTGCTGGCCTTCGTGCTGCAGCTGGTCACGCTCGGGCGCATCGAGGGCTACCTGCTGGCCGACTCGGTCGAGTACATGGACCGCGCCCAGGAGGTGGCCTCGGGCGGGACCCTGGACCCCACCACCGTGCGCTCCTTCGCCTTCTCGGCGCTGATGGTGCCGATCTTCTGGGTCGCCGACCTCCTGGGGCTCGGGGCCGGGACCGCGGCCGGCGCGATCCGGCTCTTGGTGATGGGCCTCGGCCTGTTCAGCATCGCCGTGGTCGCGCGCACGGGTACGCGCCTGTTCGGGCGCGAGGCGGGGCTCTTCGCAGCGGCCTTCCTGGCGATGAACCCGACCTTCCTGCAGTACGGCGTCGAGCCCCTCTCGGGCGGTGCGGCCCTGCTCTCGATCGCCCTCGCCCTCGAGGCCGCGACCCGCGAAGAGCGCGGCGCGCGGCAGGGCATGCTGGTCGGCCTGTGGTCGGGCGTCGCGCTCCTGATGGCCTTCAAGACCTTCCCGATCAGCGCGGTGCTCCTGCTCGCGCTCGTGGTGCGCGGTCGCTGGTCCGGCCGCGGCTTCTGGCTCGCGGCCTTCGGCACCTACGCCGCCTTGATGCTGCTGCAGTGCCTGCTCGACCTGTGGATCTACGGCACCTTCGGGTCGAGCCTGGCCGAGTACCTGCTGGTCAACATCGGCAGCCAGTCCGCCGACCTGCTCTTGAAGCTGCACGCGCTCGGGGTGCCCGGCACCTTCGAGCTCGCGGCGAGCATCTACGAGGCGGTCTACGCCGACGGCGCCGTGGCCGCCACCGCCGAGACCGTGGGCGAGGTCAAGGCGTCGTCGACCGGTAGCCTGTGGTACGTCGAGCGCTTGACCTCCGAGTTCCTGGTCCTGCCGGCCGCCCTCGCGGTCGGAGCCGGGGCGCTGCTCGGCCTCGTCCGCCGACGCCCCTTCGTAGTGCTGATCGCGGCGGTGCTCTTGGCCAACGCCTTCGTGCTCTCGATCAAGTCCTCGAAGTCCTTCCGCCTCTGGCAGCCGCTGCTGCCGATGATCGCGCTGTTCGCCGGGCTCGGCCTGTCCGAGGTCCTGCTGCTGATCCGTGCGACCCTCAGCTCGGGCTTCGGGCGCTTCCTCGCGCGCGCCGTCGGCGCCGCCGCGCTGGTGGCCGCGCTGCTCGGCGGGCAGTCGATCCTCGCGCGCTCGAACCTGACCAAGTACGGCGCCTGGTGGCAGGGCATCGAGCTGCTCGACGCGGCCGCCGCCCAGGCCGGCGAGACCTGGACCTACACCAGCGCCTACCACTGGGCCGTGCGCTTCCGCGGCGCGGAGCACCTCGAGCTGACCAAGCTCCCCCACCACATGGACCAGTGGCACCGGCTCGGACCCGAGGAGCGCGAGCAGGTCCTCGTCGCCCTCGACGAGCTCGACGGCTTCCTGGCCCACCGCCAGATCCTCACCCAGGACCCCGAGATCATGCGGCGCGTCAACGCGCGCTTCGAGATCGTCGACATCCTCTACGCGGCGGCCTCGTTCGAGGAGCTCGACGCGCTCTACGTCCTGAAGCGCCGCGACGCCGAGCCACGCGGGGACGAGCGCACCTTCTTCGAGCTCTATCGCGACATCGATCCGGGCGCCTACCAGTCCTCGATCACGACGCCCCACAGCGTCGACTTCCGCTATCGAGCAGGCGATCGCACCCTGCAGATGGTGCTGCTGGGCTGGGACCTCGAGACCGACCTCGCTGGTGGCGAGCTGGCCTGGCTGACCCTGCACTGGTACATCGGCGACACCGCGGGCCACGACTACACCATCGTCAAGCGCCTGACCGACCCCGACGACCGCTCGCTCAACGAGAACAGCGAGCCGGCCTACGGCGCCTGGCCGACGAGCCAGCTCGAGCCCGGCTGGGTGCTGCGCGAGAGCTATCCCCTGCGCCTGCCCACGGACCCGAACCTCTTCGGCGGCGCCAACTCGCGCGGCGACCTGGTGCCCTGCGGCCTGTGGATCGGCATCGCCGAGTTCGGCGAGTCCGAGCCCGGCACGCCGCCGGTCGTGGTCGGCGGCCTCAACCCCTTCCAGCCCTCGGGCCAGCGCCCGATCGCCCGCATCCCCGACATCGGTGCCCACGTCTCGCCCGCCGGCTACCGCTGGAGCAGTGACGGGCTCATGCAGGTCGGCGGCTTGTGGCTGCCGGTGCCAGGTGATGGCAGCCTCGCCGATGATGGTCGACGCTTGGCTGCGCCGAGTGGGGATTGACGCTCTGTTGCCGCTGGGCAAGCGCCTGCGGCGAGGCTGGTGCGGGCGCTCTGTTGCCGCGGGGCAAGCGCCTGCGGCGTGGCTGAGGCGGGCGCT
>JARGPD010000051.1:7396-29383 GCA_029212845.1 Planctomycetota bacterium | reverse complement strand
CCCGGAGCCCCTCACCGATCCCACGACCACCCATCAGCCGCCTGACCCTCCTCCTCGCAGCTCCAGGAGCTAGGTGCGGTGGGCCACTCTGGGCTCTCCCTCGAGCCAGTGCAGGTTCAGGATCCCACCGGGGAAGGGCTGCCCGGTCTGGTGCAGGGCGACCTCGGCCAGGCAGAGGCTCCAGCCTTCGATCCAGAGTGAGAGCTCGCGCCGCTGCTCGGGCGTGCCGTCAGCGATGAAGTACAGGTCGATGTCGCTGCCGGGACCGGCGTCACCGCGCGCCGTGCTGCCGCCGACGAAGGCGCGCGACACGCCGAAGCGACCGGGATCCAGGCTGTCGGCGAGGGCCTCGGCGAAGCGCTGGCGCCAGGCCCAGTGATCCCGTCCGCCGGCGCTGCGATCCCCGAGCAGCTCGGTGTGCTTCCACTCCAGGAAGTCCGCGAGGCGTCCGGCGATGCGCCGGAGCAGCTCGGCCTCCTCGGCCAGGAACGGGGTCTCGGCACCTCTCACCAGATCGCCATCGTCGCTCACCGAGATCCGGCCCACGTCGGCCCCCCACAGCCTGATCGGCTCGGACATCACCCGAGCCTGCGCCGCAAAGCCTGGGCCGACGTACCTGCGGCCGAGGTACTCGATCGCGGCCCCGGTCGTGTCCGGGTGCTGCCAGCCGGCGGGGATGGCCTCGAGCACCCGCAGGAACGTGCGCGCCGGGGGCCGCCCGCGGTCCGAGACGATCGCGTCGACGGCGTAGAGGCAGCGCAGCTCCTTGGCCCGCTCGCGGAGTGCGTGGATGTCCTTCATCGGTGAGGTCGGTGGGCCCGCACAGGGCCAGAGCGATCATCCACCAAGTCCGTCTGATTTGCCAGGGGCTTGCTGCCACCGCCGCCAGGCCTCAGAGGAGCGCTCGACGGACTCCGCCATGTGCCGCACGATGCGCGCGCTCGTGCTGTAGGGCTTGAGCGCGACCGGCGGGTGCTGGTCCATCTCGGCGACGAGCCGCAGCGCCGCCTCTGCACCGAGCGCTCGATCGCACAGGTCGTAGAGCCCGCCGGGCTGCTCCTCGCACCGGTCGTGGCGATCCAGGATCGCGCGCAGCTCGGCGACGAGCTCTCGGGTCGGGGGCGCCAGCAGCAGGGTCGCGATGGCGCTGTGGTCGACCCGCAAGAGGTCGGCGATCGCCGGCCGCTGGTGGTCGAGCGCGGCCGCCGCCTGGGGGATCAAGTGCTTCTCCTCCATCGAGATGTGCCGCAGGATCCCGGCCCGGAAGGCGTCGAAGGGCTCCCGCAACACCGGCCCATCGCCCGCCAAGGAGGCTGCCAACAGCTCGCCCAGGCGGTCGTGGTCGGCGCCGAGGAAGCGGGCGATCGGACCTTGGAACGAGAGGCCGCGCCGCTCCGCCATGGCGCGCCCGACGTCCTCGAGCTCGTGGTCCGCCAGCATCCGCTGGGCCGCCGGGAAGAGCTCCTCGTCCTCGACCCGGATGTGGCGCGCGTAGATGCCCTCGAGCGACTCGAGGATCGAGACCAGCTCGGCGGCCTCGGCCTCCGGCAGCCCGCCCGCGTCGAGCCGCAGCCAGCGGGCGACGAGCTCCTCCACGCGGGCGTGGGCGGCTTCGTTGTCGCGGTGCTCGGACTCCTGGGCGTCGAGCGTCGCCGCCACCCCGCGGTCGTCCCCGACAGCATGGGCCCGGACCAGGGGGAACAGGCTCTGCTCCTCGTCCGCCGTGTGCAGGGGCGCCGCCGTGCGGAAGTACTCCGAGGCCAGCTCGAGGGCCTGCCGTCCGGCCGGGCTCAGCCTGCGACCGCGCTCCTCGCGACTCACCACGACCAGCGCGTGCAGGAAGCGCTCGATGCGCCGGTGGCAGTCGCTCAAGAGCTCCAGCGGCTGGTGGAAGTTGGGGCTACCCTGGTGACCGATCTGGATCGCCATGGCCTAGGACTCGAGGACGGAGCTGCTTGGGCTGAGCTGTTCGCTGGCCGTCGCCGGGCCAGCCGGATCCGCGACATGCGGTGCCTTGGTCGAGTCCGCGCACTTGTGCACAGGCACCAGCAGGACATCGCGCTGGGCGCGCAGGCGACCGAGCTGCTTGGCAACGAGCTCGGCGCAGCGCCGACCGGTGCCAAGGCCCGCGGCCGCCGCCGCTCGCAGGGCCTGGGGAGCCCCGAGGCCCTTCGCGACCCCGTACCAGATCGTGGCGAACGCCGTGGCCCGTTCCGGGCCGTTCGAGTGCACGAGCACGGGGCCCTCGGCGCCATCGACCAGCTCGAGGAACCGGTCCACGTCCTCGGCCCGGATGCGCGTCGGGTCGACCGGCACCCAGTGGGGCGTCATGCGGAGGGTGCGCACCCAGGAGGCTTCGACGAGGGGCGCAAGCGCCGGCCCCGGCTCCCCCGCTTCGTTCAGGGTGAGCACGTCCCGGAAGCCCAGCTCGGCCAGGCGCTCGAGGTCCTGGACGGACTCGACCGTTCCTGAGGCGACCTTCGCGTCAAGCCACAGGGGCTCGACCCCCGCGCGCGGCGCCTTCGGGCGCACCCAGAACGAGAGCCACCAGGGCAGCGACGTGCTGGCGCGAGCCTGGGGGCGCTGGTCCTCGCTGACGCGGCTGCCCACGGGAGCGGCGAGGCATGCGGGGCACTCCAGGTGGCTGCCCACGAGGTTCTTGCGTCCGTGCTCGCTGCGGGCCCACTCCGGCGCGGGCGGGTGGGCGTCGGGCGGGACGGCTGTGTGGTGCCCGCACTCGAGCTCTGCGACCCACCGCTCGCGGTCGTCCAGGACGAAGGCTTGGATCCTGCGCAGCATGCTAGGCCTCCGTCCCTGGGCCGGGCGCTTCCGACAGCTGCTCGCGCTTGGACTGCACCGAGCCCCAGCTCGCGGCGCCAGCGAGCGCGTCCTTCTTGGTGGAGAGGACCGGCCACACCTGGCTCAGGCGCTCGTTCAGCTCCAGGTACTCCGACCAGCGCTCGGGGAGCTCGAACTCGGGGAAGATCGCATCCACCGGGCACTGCGGCACGCAGGCGCCACAGTCGATGCACTCGTCCGGGTCGATGGCCAGGAAGTTCTCGCCTTCGTGGAAGCAGTCGACGGGGCACACGGTCACGCAGTCGGTGTGCTTGCACTCGATGCACGGCTCGGCGACGACGTGGGTCATCGCTGCACCTCGTCGGTCCTCGGGAGGCCGGCTGGGCGAGCCGCCAAGCTGGTGTTCTCGTTCTTCATCGCGCGTGGGTCAGCTCCGCAGCGTCTTGGGGAAGAGGATGTTGTTCTCGGTGTGGATGTGCTCCATCAGCTCCCGCTCGAGCTCGGCCAGACCGAGGTAGAGCGCGCTCCACGTGCCGCAGGCTTCCGGCGGTGGGGTGAAGTTGCAGGTCAGCTCGCGCAGGCGCTCGAGCTGCTCACCGTGGTCCCGGTGCTCCGCCTCCATGACGTGGATCAGGCCCGGGACCGCCAGGGCCCGCGCGCTTCGGAACAGCGGGAAGAGCATCAGCTCCTCCTTCTGCATGTGCTGCTCGAGCTCCTCGGTCATGCGCTCGAGGTGCTCGGCCAGCCCGCGCGGGCAGGTGGCCTTCTTGGCATGGACCTCTTCGACCTTCTTCGCCATGGCGACCAGTCGCGGAAGCTCCTGGCGGTGCGGCTCGTGGAAGCGCTCCAGGATGTGGTCGATGACGTCTGCCAGCGGGCGCGTGTCCCAGCGCTCGAAGCTTCCGGGCTTGCTGGCCTCGCCCTGGACCTCGGCCAGGATCGAGTCCGGGTCCAGCCCCGCCGAGGCGCAGGCCTCCGCGAGGGTCACGTGCCCGCCGCAGCAGAAGTCGAGGCCGTGGCGATGGAGGACGCGGGACGCCCCGGGCGAGGTCGAGGCGAGCTTCCCAAGGGTCTGGTTGGGCGCAGGCGGCGGTGGAGTCGTGGTCATGGGTGTTCTTCGAGCGACGTGGGCCCAGGCCCCCGCACACTCCGTGCCAGCCACCGTACCCCTGCAAACCAAGGACTTAGGGCGCCCCGTTGTCCAGATCGCAGCACTCGGGTAGGGTGCGGATCGCAACAGCGCTGCGATCATGACAACAACTCCCCAGCTCCACGACCTGCTCCCCATCGCCCTCGACATGACCGCCTCCCTGACGGCGGTCGACCGCACCAAGCGGCTCGTCGAGGCGGTCGCTCGGGCGCTGCCCTGCGATGCCGCCGTCGTCCTGCGCCTCGAGGGCGACGAGCTCTTGCCCGTCGCTGCCCACGGGCTCTCGCCCGACATCATGGGCCGGCGCTTCGTCCGCGCCGAGCATGCCCGGCTCGACATCATCTGTAGCCAAGACGCGCCGACCCTGTTCCCCGAGGACAGCTCCCTGCCCGACCCCTACGACGGGCTGGTCGAAGGCGCCCCGCACCTGGACGTCCACGCGTGCCTCGGCTGCCCCCTTTGGGTCGAGGGCAAGCTGGTCGGCGTGCTGACCATCGACGCCCTCGAGCCGGGCGCCTTCGACAAGGTCGACAAGCGCTTCCTCGTGCACCTCGCCGCGCTCGCCGCGGCCGCCCTGCGGACGAGCGACCTGATCGACGCGCTCGAGCGCCAGGCCCGCCACCAAGGCCTCGTCGCCAAGGACCTCGTGCAGGACGTGCTCCAGCGCCGCGGCGGACTCTTGATCGGAGAGAGCGAGGTGATGGCCCGGGTCCGGCGCGAGATCGAGCTCGTCGCCGGCTCCGACTTCCCGGTCCTGGTGACCGGCGAGACCGGCGTGGGCAAGGAGCTCGTCGTCCGCACCCTGCACGCCCAGTCGCCGCGCTCCGACCGCCCGCTGGTCTACGTCAACTGCGCCGCCTTGCCGGACTCGATCGTGGAGAGCGAGCTGTTCGGACACACGCGCGGCGCGTTCACCGGGGCCGACGAGGAGCGGCCCGGCAAGTTCCGCGTCGCCGAAGGCGCCTGCCTGCTCTTGGACGAGATCGGCGAGCTGCCCCTGCACATGCAGCCCAAGCTGCTGCGCGTCCTGCAAGAAGGCGAGATCCAGCCGGTCGGTGCCGACCACGCGGTCCACGTCGACGTGCGCGTGTTCGCGGCGACCAATCGCGACCTCGAGGCCGAGGTCGAGGCCGGCCGCTTCCGGGCCGACCTGCTGCACCGGCTCGACGTGCTGCGGATCCGGGCGCCCGCGCTCCGCGAGCACCCCGAGGACATCCCCCAGCTCGCCGGGCACTTCGCGGACCACACCCGCAGCCGGCTCGGCACCGGCCCGATTCGCTTCAGCCCGGACGCCCTCGCGGCGCTCTTGGAGCGGCCCTGGCCCGGCAACGTCCGCGAGCTGCAGAACGCCGTCTCCCGGGCGATCCTGTGGGCGACGTCGCGGATCGAGCGGGGCCACCCGGTCTTCGTAACGAGCGCCGACCTGACGGAGTCGCCCCAGGCGATCGTCGAAGCCGCGCCGGCCCCCGGCGCGCAGCCTGTCCCGCCCCTGGGGGCGACCCTGCGCGAGTCCGTGCTGGAGTACCAGCGCAGCTTGATCAAGCAGGCCCTCGCGGGCTCGGACGACAACTGGGCGGCGGCGGCGCGCACCCTGGGCATGCACCGCAGCAACCTCTACCACCTGGCGAAGCGACTCGGCCTGCGCTGACGGGCATCACCCGGGCCGCATCACTCCACCACCAGCTCGTCGACGAAGAGCCAGGCCTTGCCGCCGGCGCCCCGGTGCCAGGGCGGGCAGGTCGCGACACTGGCCGCGCGCACGCGCACGAAGCGGGCGGTCCGCGCCTCGAAGCGGACCCCCGAGGTGGCGGTGCGCTGGGCTAGGTCGGAGGTCAGCTCGAACTCCTCCTCGGCCACGGGCTGGAACGTGACGCCGTCGGCGGAGAGCGCCAGCTCGACCTCGGCAGGTAAGAAGATCCAGGAGCTCTGGTCCTGGAGGAAGCTGCAGGCGAGGCGCTGGATCGAGCGCGACTCGCCCAGGTCGACCACGGCTTCGAAGTCGGTCGCCTCATAGCCGAGCCAGGTGCCATCGGTGAAGTCCTCCGAGCCCAGCACGCCGTCGGTCACGGTCGCAGCGCCGGCGGCAGCGTACTTGGGGTGCGGCTCGTCGGCCAGGGTCGCGGTCGCGCCGACGGCCAGGTGCTCGACCGGCGAGCTGCGCAGGGGATCGAGGCGGCCGAGGGGGCGTGCGCCGGCGCCCCGCAGGCCGCGCTGGCGATCGCCGAGGTCCGCCCGGGCGCGCTCGGCGAGGGCCTCGAGCTCGGCGACGAGCTCGGGGTGTGCGGCGGCGACGTCGGTGGTCTCCCCGCGATCGGTCGCCAGATCATAGAGCGCGAGGCCGGTGCGCGCCTTGGCGTAGGGACCTGGGAAGCCGTTCGTGCCTGGCTCGACGCCGCCGTAGGAGCGGTAGGTGTGGGGCAGCACCAGCTTCCACTGGTCGCGCCGCACGGCGCACAGCTCGCGCCCGTAGTAGTACCAGTAGTCGCGCCGCACGGGCGTCGCGTCCCTGGCCTCGGGCGCCACCAGCAGCGGCGTCAGGTCGACGCCGTCGATCGGCAGCTCGGGCAGGCGCGCGCCGGTCAGGGCGGCGATCGTGGGCAAGAGGTCGATCGTCGCAGCCAGCTGGTCGGTGGTCGCGCCCGCGGGGATCGTGCCCGGCAGGCGCACGACACATGGCACCCGCACGCCGCCCTCGAAGGCGGTGCCCTTGCCCTCGCGCAGGCCGCCGGTGCTGCCGGCGTGGTCCCCGTAGTTGAGCCACGGCCCGTTGTCGCTGGCGAAGATCACTAGGGTGTTCTCGACCAAGTCGTGCTGCTCGAGGGCCGCGAGGACCTGGCCCACGGAGTCGTCGAGCTCGGCGATCACGTCGCCGAAGGGACCGCGCTCGGTGCGGCCCTCGCGCTGCTCCGACACGCCGAGCGGCACGTGCGGCATCGAGTGCGGCAGGTACAGGAAGAAGGGCTCGTCCGCGTGGCGCTCGATGAAGTCGACCGCGCGCTCGGTGTAGCGCAGGGTCAGGCGTCCCTGGTCCTCGAGGGTCTCCACGGGCTCGACCGGCTCGTCGCCTTCATAGAGGAAAAGGCCCGGGTAGCTGGCCTTGTGGCCGGCCTCGCTCGACACGCCGTCGTAGCCGACGGGCCACATGTCGTTCGAGTAGGGCAGCCCGAAGTACTCGTCGAAGCCCTGGCTCAGCGGCAGGAAGGCGCGCTGGTGGCCGAGGTGCCACTTGCCGAAGATGCCGGTCGCAAAGCCGCGCTCCTGTAGCAGCTCGGCGAGGGTCTCCTCGGCGGGGTTCAAGCCCACCCGCGCGCCCGCGCCGAGGGCGCCCTGGACGCCGACGCGCTCGGCGTAGCAGCCGGTCAAGAGCGACGCGCGCGAGGCGCTGCAGACCGCCTGGCTGACCAGGAAGTCGGTGAAGCGCAGGCCCTCGCTGGCCAGCCGGTCGATGTGCGGCGTCGGGATGTCGTCGGCGCCATAGCAGCCGAGGTCGCCGAAGCCCTGGTCATCGGTGAAGACCAGCACCACGTTCGGGGGCCGGCGCTCGGGCTCCTGGTCCGGCTCGCCCCCAGGCGCGCCCTGGAGCAAGGACGACGCGGACAGCAAGGACAGGGCGAAGGTGTGCATCACGACGCGGAGGAGCCCGGTCCTTCGGCACCGGCCGCGCAGACATCCCGGAGGGCTTCGAGGTCGCCCAGCATGCAGCGCTTCATGGTGCCCTTAAGCAGCAGGTTGAAGATCGGCGCCATGACCTTCGCGCCGAAAGTTACCGGGGTCCCCGTGAAGGCCCAGGTCACGCGGGTGCCGTCGCCCTCGGGCTCGAAGGTGTAGCGCGTCGAGTAGCGGGTGCCATGGGACTCGGCCTCGACGTTGTAGCTCCGCGGTGGGTCGAAGCCGGTCACCCACATCTCCTCGACCGCCTCCTTCTTGAACATCACGCGCGTCTCGCGCCAGCGCGTGCCTTCGCCGAAGGGACCCTCAGTGAGCAGCTCGAGGGACGCGATGGCCGGGATGCGCTCGGCGGCCTTGTCGAGCTCGGTGAAGACCTCGAAGGCCCGCTCGATGGGCGCAGGGACCAGGGTGCTGACGATCAGGGTGGCCATGGGGTTCGATCCAGGGACGGGGACGGGGCGGCTCGGGCCCAGTCGATCCTACAGGAGGCGGGCCAGGGGTCAGTCGCCCCAGGACACGATCGCCTCGCGGATAGCCGCGGCCAAGAGCTGGTTGCCGAGGGCGTTCACGTGGCAGCAGTTGTCCTTGTAGACGGTCTCTTCGACGTCGCGGAAGACCTCGGTCAGGTCGTGGTAGCGCACGCCTTCGAGCACAAGCCCGTCGGCGGCCGCCTGCAGCCGCGGGTAGCCCTCGGGCACCAGCCGGCCGTAGCCCTGGCCCGGCCGGAAGGCCAGCTTCAGCTCCGCCTCGCTGAGGGTCTTGGAGCCCGCGACGTACTGGTTCGGCTGCAGGAAGTGGTAGTACTCGATCCCGCTGGCCTCGCAGAGGCGGTGCATCTGGAGCGAGGCGCGCTGCCAGATCCCGACCAGCTCGTCCAGCCTGGCCAGCTCGTCGGCGGCCGAGGACCGCGGACCCAGCGCGGTGCGCTTCGCCTCCGCGTCCACCTCGTAGGACCGCAGCTCTTCGCCGAGCTGCTCGATCTCTTCGCGCAGGGACTCGTCTGCGAGCACCCAGACCAGGCGGCGCAGACCCGAGTGGCGCAGCGGCGACTCGAGCACCGCGCGCGCGGCCCGCATGCGCTCGTCCTGCAGGATGCGACGCTGCCCGACCAGGACCAGGGTCTCCGCGCGACCGATGCGGTGGAACCAGGCGCGCGGGTAGCTCAGCGCCACGCCCTGGGGCTGGTTGTCCGACTCGTGCAGGGCGACCTCGTTGAAGCCGTCCAGGTTGATCACCAGGTCCAGGCGCCCGCCGATCGCCAGCAGGTAGTTGAGCCCCATCAGCTGCTGGGGCTGCTTGACCCCGCCGAAGGCGAAGCCCACGAAGCGCACCCGGCGGCCGCCAAAACGCGGCGTCTGCCCCAGCAGCCCGGCCAGCTGCTTCGCGCCGCCGAACTGGCCGAACTGCTCGGCCACCGAGCCGCCGGTGATGCCCACGACCAGGTCGGTGGGGTCGGTCGAGTGGAGCGGCGAGCCCGGCTCGAAGAGCCGCTGCTGCCAGACCTGGTACAGCTCGTTGCCCGCGGCCCCGGTGTCCATCAGCTTGGGCGTGAAGCCCAGGTAGGGGTGCAGCTCCTCGGTCGCGACCGTGGCCGCGCCCTGGCGCGAGCCGCCCACTGGTCTCTCCAGGGCATCCGCCTGGCCGAGCACCCCAGCGACCTGCTCGTCGAACCCCGCGGCCATCCCACCGAGGGCCAGGAACGACCAGGCCCCGGCCTCGAGCAGCACGAGCAGGAAGCCCAGGTAGCCGAGCGCGAAGGCCACGCGCCGCTTGGTGCTGCGTTTCGGGGGAGGGCTGCTGTCGGACATGGACCTTTGGGGGAGGGAGGCGGGAGGGCCGCCCATTGCGCGCCAGGAGCTTGGAAAATGCAAACGCTCTCTGCCCCCATGCGGGTCACAGAAGCAGACCCCTAGCTGCCTGGCGGGCCTTGGCTGCTCGATCCCCCCGGGCCCCCGGGCCCAGCGGGTCCATCTGGGCCGTCCGAGCCGGGAGCCCCAACTTTCTTCGGGTTGCTGCGACATCGGCAGCAGCGGTCTGCACCCCAAGGGTCATGGCGCCCCGCTCGGGGCCCCAACATCCCAAGCCCCCACGCAAGCCATGATCTCCAAGAACGCAGCTTCAGCCGGCCTCCTGGCCATGCTCTCCCTGACCGCCGTCGGCAGCCCCCAGGTCCCCGGCGCCGACCGCGCCGACCTCCAGAGCGCCTTCGCGGCAGCCCGTCACGCGGTGCGACCCGCTGCCAGCGGGCACCACGCGAACAACCCAGCCAGCCGCCTGGACCTCCGCTTCGACGGCCGCGGCTTCACCGCCACCAGTCCCACGAGCGACTGGACCTGGGGCCTCGCGCTCGAGCACTACGGCTACGAGGGCGCCCTCCTCGGCACGGGCGAGCCCGAGGCCGTCGAGGCCCGCGGCAACCGCATCAGCTACCGCTGGAGCGAGGACCTGGAGGAGTGGTACGTCAACGACCGCCCCGGCCTCGAGCACGGCTACACCCTGCGTCGCCGCCTCGAGAACCCCTCGGGGGCCGAGCAGCTGCGCTTCTCGATCGACGTGCTCGGCGAGCTCGTGCCCGAGGTCTCGTCCAGCGGGCGCGACGTGAGGTTCCTCGACCCAGAGGGCGTGGCCGCCCTGACCTATGCGGGGCTGTGCGTCTTCGACGCCGATGGCGTCCAGCTGCCGGCCGCCTTCGAGCGCGTGGGCGACGACCTCTTGCTCAAGATCGACGAGCGCAAGGCGACCTACCCCGTGACCATCGACCCGATCGTCCAGACGACCTACATCAAGGCATCGAACGCCGGCGCCAACGACAGCTTCGGCTGGGACCTCGACATGTCCGGTGACACGGTCGCGATCTCGGCGGTCGGCGAGGACAGTGGCGCGACCGGCGTCGGTGGCGACGGCAGCGACAACAGCATCGCCGGATCCGGCGCCGTGTACGTGTTCGTGCGCAGCGGCACGACCTGGGTCGAGCAGGCGTACATCAAGTCCTCCAACCCGGACGTCTTTGACAACTTCGGCTGGGACATCGCCCTCTCGGGGGACACGCTCGTGGTCGGCGCACCGAGCGAGGACAGCGCAGCGACGACCGTTGGCGGGAACCAGCTCGACAACAGCGCCGAACAAGCTGGAGCCGCCTACGTGTTCGCGCGGACCGGCTCGACCTGGAGCCAGCAGGCCTACCTCAAGGCGCCCAACGCCGATATCGGCGACTCCTTCGGCAAGGCCGTCGCCGTGTCGGGCGACTACGTCGTGGTCGGTGCGCCCGATGAGGACAGCGCCGCCACCGGCATCCAAGGGGATGCCAGCGACAACAGCCTGGCCGCCTCCGGCGCGGCGTACCTCTTCGTGCGCAACGGCACCCAGTGGAGCCACCAGCTGTACCTCAAGGCCACCAACCCCGACGTCGGCGACTTCTTCGGCTACAGCGTCGCCGTCGAGGGCGACGTCGTGCTGGTCGGCGCCCCCAGCGAGGCCAGCCTGGCCGGCGGCATCGACGCCGACCAGACGGACAACTCCGGCTGGAACGTCGGCGCGGTCTACGCCTTCCGTCGGACGGGTGAGCTCTGGAGCGTCGACGCCTACCTCAAGCCTCAGCTCCCCAGCGTCGGCGACATCTTCGGCGACTCGCTCGCCATCTCCGGCAGCACCGCAGTGATCGGCGCACGCTGGGAGGACGGCGGCTCGATGGGCGTCGGCGGCCTGCAGTCGGACGAGTCCGTCTCCAGCTCGGGCGCGGCCTTCGTCTTCGACTACGACGGCAGCGCCTGGCACCAATCGGCATACCTCAAGGCCTCCAACACCGGGAGCAACGACTCCTTCGGGCAATCGGTGGACATCTCGGGCGACCGCATCGTGGTGAGCGCCACGAACGAGCGCAGCCAAGCCTTCGGCGTCGACGGGGACCAGCAGGACGACAGCCTGGTCGGTGCTGGCGCGGTCTACGCCTTCCGGCGTGTGGCCGGAACGTGGAGCCAGGAGGCCTACCTCAAGTCCTCGAACCCCGCCAAGCAGCAGTTCTTCGGGCAGGCGCTCGCCATCGATGGCGGGACGGTCGTCGCGAGCTCGACCTGGGAGAAGAGCTCGGCCACGGGCATCAACGGAGACCAGGACGACGAGTCGGCTCCGTCCTCGGGCGCGGGCTACCTCTTCGAGCTCGACTCGGACTGCGGCGCGACCGCCTACGGACCGGACACGGGCGTCAACATCGGCAAGCTCTGGAGCTACAGCGCGCCCGTCGAAGGCGGCAAGTACGTCTTCGAGCTCTCCGAGTTCCAGACCACCGGCCTGGCCTTCCTGATGATCTCCGGCGCCCCGGACAACTCGCCCCTGCTCGGCGGCACGCTGCTGGTGGATCCGAACCTCTCGGTGTTCGGTCCGAACCAGCTGGTGTTCCTGCTGCTGCAGGGCGAGAAGACCAGCTACCAGATCCCCGTCCTGCCGGGGCTGGGCGGCCTGACCTTCTACGCCCAGGGCGGCATGTTCGACTTCGCCATGCCCAGCAGCATCGCGCTCACCAACGGCCTCGAGATCAAGGTCTGCCCGTAGGCGCCGAGGTGCCCCTCGAGCTGCTCGGGGGGCACCTTCGGCCTGCTCTTCCTACAGCCCTCGGACCCGCGGCCTACCCGGCCTCGGGTCCGAGGGCCTTCACCAAGGCGCGCACGCCCTCGACCGAAGTGCCGTTGCGCTCGTACTCGCGCAGGGCCTGGCCGCTGCCCATCGAGACGCGCGGGTTGCGGTAGGCCATCGGGCTCTCGCGCGGGGCCCAGGCGGTGGCGTGGAACTGGCGCGCGCCGGTCTTGGCGCGGACCTCGGCCAGGTTGTGGCTGCGGATCCCGCAGCCGGTGGGAAGTGCCAAGCCCGTAGCCTCAGCGTGCCCCGTTCTCGTCGAAGCGATAGCCGATGCCGAAGACCGTGACGACGCAGCCGGCGTGGCTGCCCAGCTTCTTGCGCAGCCGCGAGACATGCACATCGAGGGTTCGCTGGGTGCCCTCTCGCGCGGGGTCGAGCACCTTTTCGGCGAGCCAGCCGCGCTGGATCGCTCCACCCCTACGCCGCGTCAGCTGGGCTAGGAGGTCGAACTCGACGCGCGTCAGCATGACGTCGATGCCCCCCAGGATCGCACGCCGCCCTTCGAGGTCGAGCAACAGCTCCCCGACCACGATCTGATTCCTGTGCACCGCGTTCGGTCGGCGCAAGCGCGCCTCGACGCGTGCGATCAGCTCCTCGGGCCAGAAGGGCTTCGTCAGGTAGTCGTCGCACCCCATCTGCAGGGCGCGCACCTTGACGTGGGTCTCGACCTGACCGCTCATGATGATGATCGGGATGTCGGAGGTCGTGCGGACCTGCTTGAGCACGTCGAGACCGAAGACCCTGGGCAGCATCAGGTCGAGGATCCAGAGGCCGTACTCCGCGGGGTCCGTACCGAGCGCCGTTCCTCCATCCCGAATCCAGTCGGCCGCGTACCCGGCGTCGCGCACGTGGCGGAGCACGAGGTGTGCCAGATTCTCATCCTCTTCGACGAGCAGGATCTTCGACTTGGAAACGATGGGGACTCTCTCCTTGTAGGTTCGGCCTGAACCCATCAGCCGACGCCGAGTTCCTCGGGCTGGCCGAATCCGTCCGCGCGGCCTGGCGTGTCGACGGGTCCGCCGGGGCCAACCTTCAGCGAGCTCGGCCACCACAAGGGCTGTGGAGCAGGCGGCGAGACCGGGCTCCACTTCCGTCGAGAAAAGCGTCGCAACTTCAGGTGCTCGTAAGGACCGCCCGGCTCAAGGGGGGTGGACCTAGACCTTCGGGCGGTGAAGAGTCGCCCCACCAACAGACACGGAGACACAGCATGGAAGTACGAATCGGGCTAGTCATGGCAGCACTGCTCGGAGCGGGCGTCAGCGCCGGCACGCTCCTGCCCGCACAGGACGGCCGACCGGACCAGGAGCGCTCTCCTGTCCAGCGCGCGCGCCCGGGGAACGGGCCTCCCGCGGTGGAGGGAGCTGGCGGACCGCCGGGCGGCGGACAGGCCGGCCCTGGCCAGCACCAGGGGCCGAACTCCCAGGCGGCCACCTTCCCCTTCGAATTCCGAACCATCGACGGAGCTGGCAACAACACCAAGCACCCGGACTGGGGCGCCACGGAGGCGGTCTTCCAGCGGCTCGTTCCGGCCGACTACGGAGATGGCGCCCATGCCCCGGCCGGTGCGGAGCGCCCGAGCCCGCGTGCGATCAGCAACGGCGTCGTCGCCCAGGACCGCTCGATCCCCAACGCCCATGGGGCCTCGGACTACCTCTGGATGTGGGGGCAGTTCCTCGACCATGACCTGACCGAGACACCCGTCGCGACCCCGTCCGAAGCGCTCGACATCGAGGTGCCCCTTGGGGACGCGTGGTTCGATCCCGCGGGCACGGGCCTCGTGACGATCCCCCTGGACCGATCCTCCTACGACGTCGTCCAGGGCGTGCGACAGCAGGTCAACCTGATCACCGCGTTCCTCGATGCCTCGAACGTGTACGGCTCGGAAGAGGACCGCGCCCACGAGCTGCGCACCCTCGACGGCACCGGCCGCCTGAAGACCAGCGAAGGGGACCTGCTGCCGTACAACCTGAACGGGTACCCGAACGCGATGAGCACGGACGCGTCCTTCTTCCTCGCCGGAGACATCCGCGCCAACGAGCAGGTCGCGCTGACCGCGATGCACACCCTGTTCGTCCGCGAGCACAATTTCTGGGCGGAGAGGATCGCGACCCTGGGCATCGACGATGGCGAGCTGACCTACGAGCTCGCACGCGCCGTGGTCGCCGCAGAGATGCAGGCGATCACCTACCGCGAGTTCCTGCCGGTGCTGCTCGGCAAGGGTGCGCTGCCTCCGTACCAGGGCTACAACTCGAAGGTCGATGCCTCGATCGCCAACGAGTTCGCGACGGCGGGCTACCGCGTCGGGCACACCATGCTCTCGCCACAATTGCTGCGCGTGCAGGCCGACGGCTCGACCCACCCCGCCGGGGACCTGACCCTGGCTAGTGCCTTCTTCCATCCCGAGGAGCTGTCCTCGGTCGGCATCGACCCCTACCTGCGCGGCCTCGGCAAGCAGCTGGCCCAGAGGGTCGACCCCTTTGTGATCGACGAGGTCCGCAACTTCCTCTTCGGCCCGCCGGGGGCCGGCGGTTTCGACCTCGCCTCGCTCAACATCCAGCGCGGACGAGACCACGGGCTGCCGGGCTACAACGACCTCCGCGACGCGCTCGGCCATCCGCGCGCCCAGTCCTTCCAGGACGTGTCGACGGACCTCGAGGTCCAAGCGCGCCTCGCCCTGGCGTACGACGACGTGGATGACATCGATGCTTGGGTCGGGCTCCTCAGTGAAGACCACGCCCAGGGTGCCGTCGTCGGCAAGACGCTCCGGACGATCTTGGTCGACCAGTTCCGACGCCTGCGCGACGGCGATCGCTTCTGGTACCGGGCCTACCTGTCCCAGGGGATCAGCGAGCTCGTCGAGAAGCAGACCCTCGCCACCATCATCCGGCGCAACACGGACATCGGGCAGGAGCTCCAGGACGACGTGTTCCACGTTCGGTGACCCTGGACGTCCGGCCCGGATGGCATGCGGAGGTGCCCGTTCGGGTCGTGCGATCCGCGGGGGGGGCGAAGGGACAGGACTTGGTACAACCAAGACTCCCCCCACTCGCCCCCCTCGCCCCATCGCCTCCTATGAAGGTCCTCCTCGGCTCCCTCCTGGTCGCTGCCCTCGCGGCGACCGCCCCCGCCCAATCAACGCTCCCCGTGCCTGGCAGCTTCGCCTCGATCCAAGCAGCGGTCGACGCGGCTTCGAGCGGTGACACGATCTTGGTCGCACCGGGCCACTACAACGTGAGCACGATCTCGATCATCGGAAAGGACGTGCTGATCATGTCCAGCCATGGCGCCCGCGAGACCGACATCTTCGTCGGCACACCCGGGCGCTGCTTCTTCTTGAGCGGCACCACGACGACCGGACCCCAGCCGATGACGATCGAGGGCTTCACGATCGCGAACGGGAAGGCTCCCTCGGCGCCACCCGGGTCGACGGGTCAGGCTGGCGGCAGTGGAGGTGCGATCCTCGTAGACAATGGTGGCGTGGTCGTGCGCGGGTGCATCTTCGATGGCAACCGGGCTGGCGATGGGAGCCAGGGCGTCGAAGGGGTCGACGGTGCGCCGCTCTCCATTGGCGGACTGCCCGGCCTGCCAGGTGGCAAGGGAGGTGCCGGAGGTCACGGCGGCGCGATCGCGATCCTCCAGAACGGGGGCTTCACCTCTCCGTCTTCGATCGAGGGTTGCCAGTTCTTCGACAACCGCAGCGGTGACGGTGGCCCCGGAGGCACCGGCGGGAGGGGCGGAGACGACATCCGCGGAGTCTTCAGCGGCAGTGACCCTGGTGGCCAGGGAGGCCCCGGCGGGAAGGGCGGTGAAGGCGGTAGTGGAGCTGCGATCTTCAGCGCGGCCGGCAGCTCATTGAGCATCACGAACTGCACCATTCGCAGCAACACGCTCGGGTCCGGTGGACTCTTCGGGTTCGGCGGGCAAGGCGGATCAGGGAGCCCGAGCGGCGCGACCGGAACGCAAGGTTCCCCGGGGGACACGGGCCTGGCAGGCGGCGTCTACACGTCGTTCGGCGCGGTGACCATGCTGCACTGCACCGCGTACTTCAACGACAGCTATGCCCTCTTCGCCCCGCCCCCCGGCATCTTCGCCCCCTCGTTCTTCCAGAACTCGATCGCGGTCAGCAACCAAGCCTCCCCGGATGTCTCGAACAACGTCCTCTCGAGCTACAGCAACATCCAGGGCGGCGCCGGCGGCACGAACATCGACGTGACTCCGGGCTTCGCCTTCACCGAGCTCGGCGACCTGCACCTACACCCCGGCTCGGCGTGCATCGACGCTGGCGACGCTGGCTTGACCGGGCCCCTCGCCTTCGACCGGGATGGAGACCCACGCATCCTCGGCGGCGTCCCTGACATGGGCAGCGACGAAGACTTCCAGCTCGTGGGGACCGACGAGGACTTCGTCCTGTTGGTGCAGGTTGGACCAAGCCACGTGAACCAGACCCCGGGCTTGGACGTGCAGGCTGGCGACTTCGTCACTTCGACGATGTTCTCGCCCAACCAGACCTTCACGGGCAACCCCATGCTCTACGCACTGCAGCCCTACGCGTCGGGCCCGCCGATGGGCGTCAACCCAACCTTGCCCGGCTCGGTGATGGACACGACCCAGCCCGGGGTCGCCCTGTTTGGCTTCGGAGGCGGTCCACTCGGACCGGTGGTGCTGCCACCCGGCGGGCAGGACGTCGCCTTCGTCATCCCTCCCGGCCTGACCGGGATCACGGTGCGCCTCCAGGGCTATGTCATCTCACCGCTCGCCGGCAACGGGGTCTGGGCAGGAACCGACGGCCGTGACCTGAGGATCCAATAGCTGCTCAGGCCTGACCTCTCCCTGTCCGCGGCGTCCTTGCCCGGTCTACGGCGCGAGTGCTTGAACGAGCGCGCGCACGCCCTCGACCGAAGTGCCGTTGCGCTCGTACTCGCGCAGGGCCTGGCCGCTGCCCATCGAGACGCGCGGGTTGCGGTAGGCCATCGGGCTCTCGCGCGGGGCCCAGGCGGTGGCGTGGAACTGGCGCGCGCCGGTCTTGGCGCGGACCTCGGCCAGGTTGTGGCTGCGGATCCCGCAGCCGGGCAGGATCGCGATCCGGTCGCCGGCGAGCTCGACGAGCTCGCGCAGCAGGGTGAGCCCTCTGGGCACGCTGGCCTCCTGGCCCGAGGTCAGCACGCGGTCAAGACCCAGCTCGACCAGGGCCTCGAGGGCTTCGAGCGGATCGCGGGTCATGTCGAAGGCGCGGTGGAAGGTCACGCGCATGGGCCGCGCGACGGCGACGAGGCCCGCGACGCGCTCGACGTCGACGGTGCCATCGGTCCGCAGGATGCCCAGCACGACGCCGTCGGCACCGGCCTCGCGCGCCGCCGCGATGTCGTCCGCCATGGCCTCGAGCTCCAGCTCCGAGTAGCAGAAGTCGCCCCCGCGCGGACGAATCATGACGTGGAGCTCGATGTCCAGCACCCTGCGCGCGGCGCGGACCATGCCCAGGCTCGGGGTCGTGCCACCCTCGACCATCGAGTCGCAGAGCTCGACGCCCTGGGCCCCGCCCAGCTGGGCCCCTAGCGCCCCGTCGGCGGAGTCGACGCAGACCTCGAGGTGGGCTTGGCTCGCGCTCACTCGGCGACCCCGAAGAAGTTCTGGAGCAGGACCTGGTTCCAGCGCAGGACCCCCGGGTCCTGCAGCTCGTCCACGTACAGCTCGGGGGCGCGCGCTTCGGTGCGCAGGTTGTCCTGCAGCATCGCAGTGCCCTGCTCGAAGCCCAGCTCTGGATGGAACTGCGTGCCCCACACCGGGCGGCTTGTGTGAGCGAAGGCCTGCACGGCGCAGTCCTGCGTCGAGGCGATCACGCGCAGCGGTGCGGGCAGGTCGAAGACCTCGTCGTAGTGCGAGTGCACCGCCGTCAGCTCGGGGATGCCCTCGAAGAGCGCGTCCGGCTCGAGGCAGAGCCGCTTCCAGCCGAACTCGGGCGTCTCGGCACGCCGGCAGCAGGCCCCGTCAACGAGCGCCCGCGCGATCATCTGGTGCCCGTAGCAGATCCCGAGCACGCGCCGCCCGCGCTCCACGAAATCGCGGATCAGGTCGCACAGCTCGACGTCGCGCGGGTTCTCCGCCGCGGCCGACAGCTCCGAGCCGCTGAGGATCAGGTGCGAGTAAGCGCCCGCGTCCGGGAGCGGTCGCGCCGCGCCGTCGCCGCACAGGTGGGCGACCTCCCACGCGCCAAAGAAGCTCGCGCCCAGCTCGGGCGCCACGTCACGGTCGAAGGAGGACCTTTGCGCCTCCGCTGCGATGCAGTTCAAGATCAGGAGGCGCTTCGGCATGGCAAGAGCATCCTCCACGCCCCCGGCCGCGTCAATGGAGAGGGCGGCTGCGTGGCAAGGCTCCGCCGCTCAGTCGATGACTCCGGTCGTGTAGAACCAGCGGCCGCCCTCGCACACGAAGCTCGAGCGCTCGCGCAGCTCGCCGCGCTGGCCGCCCTGGCGAAAGGTCGCGACGAACTCCACCCAGCCGGTGTCCCCGTCGACGCTGGACGCGAGCACCTCGAGCCGCTCCCAGCCGTCGAGCGCGCGCGTGGTCTCGGCCAGGCCCTCCGCCAAGCCCGGCTCGCGGTGCAGGGGATGGTGGCTCGCGACCAGGTACTCGAGCGCGGCCGGCGTGCCCCGCGTGAAGGCCGTGTAGCGCGAGCGCATCAGCGCCTCGGGCGTCGGCGCCGGCACCGCGTGGTCGAGGTAGCGACCGCAGCACTCGGCCAGGGGAGCACCGGAACAGCAGGGGCAGGTCATGGGACGAAGTGTAGCCCCACCGGGCTGCGCGGCCGGTAGCCCTACTCCCCCATCAGCTCGAGGATCGTGTCCAGGTCCGCCTCGGCCAGGGCCAGCCGCTGCTCGTCGCCGCTCTCGCGGTAGACGCGCACGAGGTCCAAGTGGATCGCCTTGAGCAGGACCAAGCTCGCGTTCGGCGTCTCCGCGAAGGCGGTGCGGGCGTGCAGCAGCTCGTCCTCTGCGGCGTCGATCTGGCCGAGGGCTAGCAGCCGGCGCGCGAGGAAGATGCGAGCCTGGATCATCAGCGCGTGGTGCTCGCCGTACAGCCCGAGGCGCAGCGCGTGGGAGCGGCGCTGGGAGGCGAGCGCCTCGTCGTGTCGGCCGAGCTCGCTGAGCAGCGTGCTGCGGACCTCGAAGATGTAGCCGAGCAGCTGGTGGTCCTCGGGCAGCGCGCGCTCGGCGAGCTCCAGGGCGTAGGTCTCCTGCTCCAGGGCCAGCTCGGTCTGACCGCGCGCGAAGCTCAGACCCGCCAGGTTGTGGGCCACGGTGATCGTGAAGAAGGCCTCCTCGCCGAACACCTCGAGGCAGCCCGCGAGGGCCTCTTCGGTCAGCTTCGCGGCCGTCTCGAGGTCGCCGGACTCCTTGGTGACCTGGGCCAGGAGGCACAAGACGGCGACCGGGTCGGGGTGGTCGCGGCCGTGCTTGGCGACCTGCCGAGCGTGGACGCCGCGCAGCAGCGCGATCGCCTCGTCCAGCCGACCGACGACCGAGTAGGCCAGGCCGAGCGCCTGCTCGAGGGTCATGAAGGCCGGCAGCTCGGCGGTCGCCCCACGGACCTGCTCGAGCTCGGCCTCCAGGAACGCGACCGCCTCGTCGGCATGGCCCAGGTTCGAGAGGGCCGTGCTGTAGCTGCCGACGACGTGCAGGTAGTCGCCGTTGACGAGCCCCGCGGCCACGAAGTCAGCGAGTGCCGCGCGGGAGAGCTCGAGGGCCTCCGCGTAGTGGCCGAGGTTCACGGCGAGGGAGCAGAGGTCCGCGCGCACACCGAGGGCGCCCGCCACCGGCGCGTCGGGCAGGGACTCGAAGACCTCCAGGGCGCGCTCGAGGTGCGCGCGCCCTTCGTCGTACAGGGTCAGGGCGAAGTAGCTGTTGCCCAAGGTCCGCTCGAGCGGCGCGCGCACCTCGGGACGCAGGGAACGGATGTCGTCGGCTAGGTCCGCGAGCACGTCGATCACGCGCACGTCGCGGCCGCCGTTCTCGGGCTGCACCGAGTCGAACATGCTCTCGAGCACCGCGGTCACCTCGCGCGCGAGGTCGCGCTCCTCTTCGGCCACGTCGAGGGCGGCCCCGATCGCGACGTTGGCGCTGCGCTGCTGCAGGTAGAGCGCGGTTGGCGTTGCGACCAGGAGCAGGACGCCCAGGGCCACGGCCGAAGCGGCGGCGGGCTTGCGGCGCACCAGGCGCCAGCCGCGCCCGAGCGGGCCGACCGCGCGCGCCGCGACCGGGTGGCCCTCGAGGAAGCGGTCGAGGTCCTCGGCCATGGCTGCTGCGGTCGCATAGCGGCGACCCGGCTCCTTGGCGAGGGCGGCCTCACAGATCGTCGCCAGGTCCCGCGGCACCTCGCGGTTGAGGCGGCTCGCGGGGCGCGGCTCGTGCTCCTGCACCGAGCGCAGGACCTCCTGGGTCGAGACCCCGGTGAAGGGCCGCTCGAGGGTCAAGAGCTCGTACAGGGTCGCGCCGAGGGAGAAGATGTCGGTCGACGCGCTGAGGTGCCGGCCAGCGGCCTGCTCGGGCGAGACGTAGTGCGGCGTGCCCAGGAACTCGCCGCTCATGGTGAGGGCATCACCGCCATCACCCGCCTCTCCGGCTTCGATCCGGGCCAGGCCGAAGTCGAAGAGCAGCGGCGTGCCATCGGGGCGCAGCAGGATGTTCGAGGGCTTGACGTCGCGGTGCACGACGCCCTCGCTGTGGGCGTGGTCGAGGGCGCGCGCGACGTCGCGCACGATGCGCGCGGAGAGCTTCACGTAGGACGAGCTACGCGCGCCGAGCGCCTCGGGGCCGACGCTCTCGGCGCGCAGGTGGTGCGAGTCCTTGCCCAGCGCGCGCAGCCCGTCGAGCACGCCCGCGAGGGTGCGGCCCTTGACGAACTCCATCGTGAAGTACGGCACGCCGCCGGCTTCGCCGACGTCGAACAGGGGCACGATGCCCGGGTGCTGCAGGCGCGCCACGGCGCGTGCCTCGCGCTCGAAGCGCGCGTAGGCACGGTCGCCGGTCAGCCACTGGGCCGGCAGGGTCTTGAGCGCCACGACGCGCTTCAGCTCGAGGTGACGCACGCAGTAGACGCGCCCCATGCCACCGCGACCGATCTCGGACAGGATCTCGTAGCCCGGGAAGCGCGGCGCCTCGACCGGGCGCCGGACGGTGACCTGGCGCGCGAGCTCGAGCAGCTCGGCCGCGCGCGGCAAGAGGTCGGCGCGGTCCGCGAGCAGCGCCGCGAGGTCCACCTCGCGGCCGTCGGTCAGGGCTTGGACGAGCTCGCCGAACAGCTCGTCGAGGCGCGTCTGGTCGCCCGCGGACTCGCTCAAGCCTCGCCCCCGGCGCCGCCGAGCAGGCGCGCGTAGGCCTCCGAGCCCGCGCGGAAGCGGTACCAAGCCGCGGAAAGGCCGATGTCGAGGGCGGCGGCCACGTCGGTCATGTCGCGCTCCTCGAACAGGTGCATGCGCAGCACCTCGGACTGCTCAGCCGGCAGCTCGGCCATGGCGTTGCGCATGCGCAGGGCCTGCTCGTTCGTGTGCGCCACGCGGCTCGGGGTGGTCGAACCATGGGGCAAGAGGCTGCCGAGTGTGACGCCCTCCTCGAGGCCGAGCTCGGAGAACAGCGCCGGCGCCGCGCCGCCCCCACGCTTCAGGGCCGAGGCGCGCCGCGCGTGGTGGCGGATGCGGTTGCGGGGGGTCGACAGCAGCCCCCCCCGGGTGGCGCGCCCGCCGC
>JARGPD010000051.1:0-7386 GCA_029212845.1 Planctomycetota bacterium | reverse complement strand
CCGCCCCGCCCCCCGGTGGCGGGGCGGGGGGGCGCGGGGGGTGGGGGGGTTTGCGGGGGCGCGCTATCGCACGCCGCCCCCGGGGGTGGGCCCCCACGCCGCGCCACTCGTGCTGCTCGCGATCGCGCCAGGCGAGGAACAGCGCCTCCTGCCAGATGTCCTCGGGGCTCACCTCGCTGGTCACCGCCTGGCCCATCCACGAGTCGATCACGACGATGCATGAGGCCGGGCCCAGCGCCTCGACCAAGGTGTCCCAGCTGACCAGGTCCAGGTGCTGGGGGCTGGTCGATGGCGGGTCCGGCGTCATGGGTCGTTGGGCGGGGGCATGTGGGGTCATCCACCATAGCGCCTGCGCGGGCCGCTGGCGCAAGCGGGGCCACCCAGTCCCGGGGAGCGCGCTGCAAAGAATTCCTCGGTTGCTTCGCCATCGGGACACGTGGTCTGCACCCAGAGGGGTGTGGCGCCCCCGTGGTGCCTGCTCCATCCCAGCCCCACGAAAGCCATGAACCCCAGAATCGCAGCTCCAGCATCCCTCTTCGCCCTCATCAGCCTGGCCTCCGCCGGAGGCACTCCCGAAGGCGCGCCCCCCACCTTGACGGCCAGCACCCACCCGGCCTCCGAGGCCGACCTCGCCGGCCTCCAGGCCGCCTTCGCCTCGGCCCGGCGTGCAGCCGTGCCCACGGCCGACGGCTTCCGGCTCGACCACCGCGCGAGCCAGGTGCGAGTGCGGCTCGACGGCCGCGGCCTCGACCTCGCCGGCGGAGCCCCCGCCTGGGGCCTCGAGCTCGCAGGCTACGGCTTTGAGGGCAGCCTGCAGCCCGTCGCCGGCGAGCCCGCCGTGCGCGCCGACGGCAACCGCGTGACCTACTCCTGGGGCGCGGCCCTCGACGAGTGGGTCGTCAACGACGCCCGCGGCATCGAGCACGGCTACACCCTGCACCAGCGCCCCACCGCGGGTCAGCCCGGCGCCGCCCTGGCCTTCGACCTCGACGTGCGCGGCGACCTGAGCCCCGCGGTCGCGCCGGGTGCGAGCGACGTCCTGTTCCTCGACGCCGCCGGCAACGCCGTCGTCTCCTACACCGGCCTGACCGTCTTCGACGCCGAGGGCCGCAGCCTGCCGTCGCACTTCGAGCCGCGCGGGGACGAGCTGCGCCTCGAGGTCGACGACGCCGGCGCCGTCTATCCGCTGACCATCGACCCGATGATCCAGCTGGGCTACCTCAAGGCGCTCGATCCGGACTACTCGGACCGCATGGGCGACGCCGTCGCGATCTCCGGCAACACGGCGGTGGTCGGCGTGCCCCACGATGCCAGCGCCAGCACCGGCGCCTACGGGGACGAGTTCAACAACGACATGACCGGCTCCGGCGCCGCCTACGTCTTCGTGAAGAACGGCAGCACGTGGACCCAGCAGGCCTTCCTCAAGGCGTCCAACACCGGCTCGATGGATCGCTTCGGGTACTCGGTCGCGATCGACGGCGACCGCATCGTCGTCGGTGCGCCCTTCGAGGACGGCGCCTCCACCGGAGTCGATGGCGACCAGGGCCTCGGCGGGGCCTACGACTCGGGCGCCGCCTACGTGTTCTACCGCTTCGGCCTGACCTGGGGCCAGGAGGCCTACCTCAAGGCCACCAACACCGAGAACGGGGACAGCTTCGGCTTCTCCGTCGGCATCTCGGGCGACCTGATCGTCGTCGGTGCCCGCTACGAGGACGGCGGCGCCACCGGGATCAACGGGGACGCCAGCGACAACAGCGTCTGGCGCTCGGGTGCGGCCTTCGTCTACTCCCGGAGCGGCTTCAGCTGGAGTCCCCAGCTGTACCTCAAGGCCTCCAACCCCGACTCCAACGACTACTTCGGCGTGAGCGTGGCCATCGACGGCACCCGCATCGCGGTGGCTGCGAGCTCGGAGGGCAGCGGCTCGGCCGGCATCAACGGCGACCAGCAGAACGAGGGCGCGCCCGGCTCCGGCGCGGTCTACGTCTTCGAGCAGAAGGGCGAGCTCTGGGTCCAGGACGCCTACATCAAGGCCTCCAACCCGGGCGCCTGGGATCGCTTCGGCGCTTCGCTGGCCCTCAGCGGGGACACCCTGGCGGTCGGTGCGTCGGTCGAGGAGAGCGCGGCCACCGGCATCGACGGCGACCAGTCCGACAACTCCATGCCCGCCGCCGGGGCTGCCTACGTCTTCGTCGACGATGGGGTCAGCTGGTCCCAGGAGGCCTACCTCAAGGCCTCGAACACCGCGGGCTCGTGCTACTTCGGCAACGCCATCGACGTGTCCGGGGACCGCGTCGTCGTCGGCAGCATCTTCGAGGACAGCGCGGCCGTCGGGATCAACGGCGACGACCAGGACACCTCGGCCATGTTCGCGGGGGCGGCCTACAGCTACCTGCGCAGCGGCGGCGTGTGGTCCCAGGAGGCCTACCTCAAGGCGGCCAACGCCGAGGCCCAGGACCACTTCGGTGCGGCCGTCGGCGTCTCGGGCGACACGGTGATCGTGGGTGCCCCGGGTGAGGACGGCGGCCAGGGCGGCGTCAACGGCGACCCCACGGACAACAGCGGCTCGGGCTCGGGCGCGGTCTATGCCTTCGAGCTGAGCTCCCCGTGGGGTGTCGCCAAGTACGGCCCCGGCACCGGCGCCAACACGGGCGACCTCTCCAGCTACTCGCCGCCGCTCGTCAACCACTTCGTCAAGCTCGAGATCTCTGCCGGGGACGCCACCGGGCTCGCCTTCCTGATGATCTCGGCCGCGCCGGCCAGCCTGCCGGTGATGGGCGGCACCCTGCTGGTGGACAGCAACCTCTCGATCTTCGGCCCCGGCGGGGTCGCCTACATCCCGATCCCGGTCGGCGAGGGCAGCTACACCACCTACGTCCCGCCGCTGGTCGCCGGCCTCACGGTCTATGCCCAGGCCGCGATGTTCGACAAGGCCCAGCCCTTCGGCCTGGCCTTCACCAACGGCCTCTCGATCAGCGTGCCGTAGGCCGCGCCCCAGCGAGAGAAGCAGCCGGGCCGGTCCTCCGTGGGAGGGCCGGCCCGGCTGCGCTTGGGCGCACGGCGGAGTCGCGGCTCAGGACTCCGGCTCGGGGGCCAGGGCGCGCACGAGCGGGCGCAGGGCGGGCAGCAGGTTGGCGGCCAGGATGCGGTGCCCGGCGGTGTTGGGGTGCAGGCCGTCGGCCAGGTTGAGCTCGGGGTCGAGGGCGACGCCGTCGAGGAAGAAGGGCACGAAGGCCACGCCGGTGTCCTCGGCGAGGCGCGCGAAGAGCTGCTCGAAGCCCGAGGCGTACTGCTCGCCGTAGTTCGACGGCAGCTTCATGCCCAAGAGCAGCACCTCGACCTGCTCGGCCTCCAGGCGCTCGAGGATCGCGCGCAGGTTGGCCTCGACCGAGTCGAGCGCCACGCCGCGCAGGCCGTCGTTGGCGCCGAGCTCGAGCCCCATAAGGTCCGGGGCCAGGCGCCGCAGCCAGTCGCGCCGCGCGAGGCCGCCGGCGGTGGTGTCGCCGCTGACCCCGGCGTTGACCAGCTCGATGGGAAGGCCCTCGGCCGCCAGCAGCCCGGCGGCCACCGCGGGCCAGGCCTCGTCCGCGGGCAGGTGCAGGCCCGCCGAGAGGCTGTCGCCGAGCACGACGACCTTGGGCGCGTCCGGGGCCAGGCTCGGCGGCGTACGCTCGCCCGTTCGGTAGGGGCTCGTCGCCCCCGCTGGGCCGCCTGACTCCGCCGGCGCCAGGCCGTCGAGGCTCGCGGGCGTCAGGGCGCCCTCGGGCGGCGCCGCAGCCTCCCCACCGCCGCACGCCGCCACCAGCGCGAGGCCCAGGACCGCGCCAGCTGCACGCCCGCCTCGCCCCGCGACCGACCGCCCTCTGGCGACCCCCCGCGGCATCCAACGCACGACCTTCGTCAGGAAGCTTGCTCGTCCCATGGCGGCAGCCTACCCCAGCCGCGCGCAAACGCTACCCTCCCCAACATGACCCTGACCTCCCCGACCCCGCGCGTCGCCTGCCGCGGCCTGACCAAGGTGCTGCGCTCGGGCACCCACGACCTGCGCGTCCTCGACGGCGTCGACCTCCAGGTGCTGCCCGCGGAGAGCGTCGCCATCCTCGGCGCGTCCGGCAGCGGCAAGTCGACCCTGCTCGGCCTGCTCGCCGGCCTCGACCGGCCGACCTCGGGCGCGGTCTCCATCGAAGGCCAGGACCTCGCCGGCTTGGACGAGGACGGCCTCGCGCGGCTGCGGCGCGGCAAGCTGGGCTTCGTCTTCCAGGCCTTCCACCTGCTGCCCAACCTGACCGCCCTCGAGAACGTGCGCGTGCCGCTCGAGCTGATCGGCTTCGAGGGCGCGGGCCCACGCAGCGTGGAGCTCTTGACCGCGGTCGGCCTGGGCGAGCGCCTCGACCACTACCCCTCGCAGCTCTCGGGCGGCGAGATGCAGCGCGTCGCCCTCGCGCGCGCCTTCGGTCCGCGGCCGCGCCTGATCCTGGCCGACGAGCCCACGGGCAACCTCGACGCGGCCACCGGCGAGCGCGTGCTCGACCTGCTCTTCGGCCTGCGCGAGGAAGAGGGCACGAGCCTGGTGCTGGTGACCCACGACCCGGCCCTCGCCGCGCGCGCCGACCGCCGCGTGCAGCTCGCAGCGGGCCGCGTGGTCGACGCTTCGAGCGACCAGCCGGGGACCGCGTGAAGCGCGCCGGCGTCCTGACCTTCCTGGCGCGTGAGACCCGCGGTGCCATCGGCCGCGCGGCCTTCCTCGTCCTGTGCGTCGCCGTGGGTGTCGCCGCGGTCGTGACCGTCTCGTCCCTGTCCGAGACCGTGCGGGGCCAGCTGCGCGGCCAGTCCCGCGAGCTGCTGGCCGCCGACCTGTCGATCGAGGCGCGCCGCCCCCTGCCCGAAGAGCTCGACGAGACCCTCGCCCGGCTGGCCCCCGGCGCCGAGCGCGCGGACCTGCGCGAGTTCGCCACGATGGTGGCGGCCATCGGTCCCGACGGCGCGCCCGCCGGCAGCCGCCTGGCCGAGCTCAAGGTCGTCGAAGGCCGCTACCCGCTGCACGGCGAGCTCGTGCTCGACCCACCCGGCGCCCTCGATGCGACCCTCACGCCGACCACGATCGCCGCCGGCCCCGACCTGCTGGCCGCCCTCGGGCTCGAGCTCGGGGACGAGGTCCTGCTCGGCGGCGCGACCTTCACCATCGCCGCGCGCGTGCTCGACGAGCCCGACCGGCTCGAGCTCGGCCTCGTGCTCGGCCCGCGCGTCTTCGTCAGCCAGGCCGGGCTCGAGCGCACGCAGCTGCTCGGCGTCGGCAACCGCGTGAAGTACAAGGCCCTGGTCGCCCTGCCCGGCAACCCCGACCGCGCGACCCTGGAGCGGCTCGAGCGGCGCCTCGAGGCCGAGCTGCCCGGCGCCGAGGCCCTGCGCGTACGCACCCACTTCCAGGCCCAGCCCGGCGTGCGGCGTGGGCTCGAGCGCTTCACGCGCTACCTCGGGCTCGTCGCGCTGCTGTCCCTGGTGCTCGGCGGCGTCGGCGTGGCCCAGGTCGTGCGCGCCTGGCTAGGCGCGCGCACGCGCGAGGTCGCGGTCTGGCGCAGCCTCGGGCTCGTGCCGAAGGAGATCCTCGGACTGATGCTGGGCCAGGTGCTGCTGCTGGCCCTGCTCGGCAGCGCGATCGGCGCGCTCTTCGGTGGGGCCGCGCCGCTGCTCCTCGGCGGCATCGCGCCCGAGCTCTTCCCCACCGGCAGCGCTTCGGGCTGGCCGCTGGCCGCCGTGCTGCGCGGCCTAGCCCTCGGCATGGGCGTCGCCACGCTGTTCGCCCTGCCGGCCCTGACCGCGGTCTGGCGCGTGCCGCCGGCGCTGGTGCTGCGCGCCGACGCCGTGCCGCTCGAGGCGCCGGCCCTGGTGCGCTGGGCCACCCTCGGCCTGCTGGTGCTGGGCCTCTTGGCTTCGGCCTGGTGGCAGGCTGGCGACCTCGAGCTCGCCGCCGGCTTCACCGCCGGCCTGGCCGGGGTCGGCCTGGTGCTGTGGCTCGGCGCGCGCGGGCTGCTCGCCTTGATCGCGCGCCTGCCGCGCGCGCGCTTCTCGGCCACCCTGACCCACGGCCTAGCGGCCCTCGCGCGCCCCGGCGCAGGCACCGTCGGCGCCGTCGTCGCGCTCGGCCTCGGCACCCTGGTCATCACGACCCTGAGCCTGGTCGAGACGGCCCTCTCCCAGCGCCTCGACGAGGCCCTGCCCGACGACGCGCCCAGCATCTTCCTGGTCGACGTGCAGCCCGACCAGTGGCCCGGGGTCGAGTCCGAGCTCGAGCGCGCCGGCGCCCTCCACGTCAGCAGCCTGCCGGTCGTCATGGCGCGCATCGCAGCCCTCGACGGCGAGTCGGTGGACGAGCTCATGCGCGCGCGCCACGAGCCGGATGGCCGGCGCACCTCGCGCTGGCGCCTGACGCGCGAGCAGCGCTTGACCTGGTTCGACCAGCTGCCCGCCTCGAACCGGCTCGTGGCCGGCGAGCTCTGGGGCGACCCCGCCACCAACGAGCTCAGCCTCGAGGTCGAGTACGCCCGCGGGCTCGGGCTCGACCTCGGCTCGCGGGTGACCTTCGACGTGCAGGGCATCCCGCTCGAGTTCGTCGTCACGAGCCTGCGCGAGGTCGAGTGGGAGAGCTTCGCGATCAACTTCTTCCTGGCCGTCGAGCCCGGCTCGCTCGAGGGCGCTCCGGGCATGCGCCTGGCCGCCGCGCGGCTCGCGCCCGAAGCCGAGGACCCGCTGCAGGACGCGCTGGTCGCGGGCTACCCGAACGTGACCATGCTGCGCGTGCGGCCGATCCTCGAGAAGGTCGGCGCGCTCCTTTCGCGCATCGCCATGGGCGTGCGCCTGCTCGGGGGCTTCGCGGTCCTGGCCGGCCTCGCGATCCTGGCCGGCACGGTCGCCTCGGCCAACCTGCGGCGCGGGCGTGAGGTGGCCTTGTGGAAGACCCTGGGCGTCACGCGCCTTGGCGTGCTGCGCCTGTTCGTGGCCGAGTTCGCCGTGGTTGGCGTGGTCGCCGGTGGGCTCGGGGCCCTGGGGGCCTTCGCCTTCGCCTGGGGCTTCTTGGACCTGGGGCTCGACCTCGCCGGCGCGCCGTCGGTCGGCCTGACCCTCGCAGGCGGACTGCTGGGCACGGCTCTGGCGCTGGTCGCGGGCATCGCCGCGAGCGCCCGCGCCCTGGCCGCGCCGCCGGCCCAGGTGCTGCGCGAGGAGTAGGGCGGCCTAGCCGTGGAAGTGGGCCGAGTCCTGGGGGCTGCGGGCCGGTCCACAAGCGCGGCACAGGAAGCCGAGCAGCACGCCCGAGAGCACGCCAACGACAAGTCCCGTGGTGCCGATCGTGGTCTTGCCGACGCCCTCGAGCGAGAGGCTCAGCACGCCCAG
>JARGPD010000230.1 GCA_029212845.1 Planctomycetota bacterium | reverse complement strand
GCACCGTCACGCCGGCGCCGTCGACGAGCACCTCGCGTGCGCGCTCGGACTCCTCGGGCACGGGGTCGATCCACAGCACCACGTCGCCGGGGGTCATGATCTCTTCCACGCCGTGCAGGGCGAAGGTGCCTTCGAGGTGGTCCGCGTGACGGCGCACGGTCTCGAAGGTCTTGAGGGTCAGCTCTTCGGCGACCCCGTCGTTGAGGCCGGCCCAGAAGATGGTGGGGGTGCGCTCGGGCTGCGGCGCGAGGGCGGCGAGGAAGTCGTCATGGATCGGCGTGCTCGCAGCTTGCAGGACCTCGTCGATGGCGTCGGCGAGCTCGGGCAGGCGGTCGGCGAGCCGGCGTTGGCTGTGGTCGCCAGCGATGCGCTCGCACAGGGCCAGCACGAACAGGGTCCCCTCGAGCACGGACTTGGTGGCGGCGACGGCGTGCTCGGGTCCGGCGGCCAGGGTGAAGGCGTGCTCGACGAGGCCGGCGAGGGTGCTGCCAGGGTCCGCGGTCAGCACCCCAAGGGCGGGGTGCGCGGCCTGGCGGAGGTCGCGGAACAGGCGCACGGTCTCGGCGGTGCGGCCGGAGTTGGACAGGCCGAGCACGGCCCAGCCGGCGAGGTCGTAGCCGCGCGCCTGGGTGGCCGAGTCCGCGGCGAAGCGGAAGTCGTAGCCGCGCTGCCGCGCGAGCAGCCGGGCGTACTTCGGCGGGACGAACAGGTTCGAGCCTTCGCCACACAGCTGCAGGCGGCCTGCGGCGGCGGCGAGGGCACCGAACTCGTCCACGACGCCCACGTCGAAGTTGCGCACGAGCTCCGGGACGGCCAGCATGTCCTGGCGCAGTCCCGATCCGATCGCGCCTTCCTCCGTCGTGCCGCTCGGTCGCCGTGTCGTCATGGCGCCGTGATAGCCGAGTGGCCGACCCGCCACAAGCACCCCGAGGTCTTCCCGTGCCGAGTCCGACTTGTTTCTCCAGTCCTGCTAGCCAGCTGGCTCCCACGGCACCCAAGGCCGCGCCCACCGAAGGCGGCGCGCCGGTGCGCCGGCACTCCACATGCCTGGGGGGAGCGAGCCTCTGTAGCCGGCTGCGCGTCGGCTTCGGATTCGGCTTGGCCCTGGTGCTGGCGCTAGGTCCCGCCTGCCGCACGGCTAGCGAGCCCCCCCTGCCAGCCGGCGTCCCGGAAGCCGCACTGGAGGACCCGGGTCCCCTGGCGGAGCCGGGCTTCTACTTCACCAGCTGGGACTCCGGCCTCGTCGAACAAGCCGACGAGCGGCCGTGGGTCGGCGCCGACTGGCACGCCACGCGCCAGCAGGACTGGCGCCTGCGCCCGGGTCGAGTCGAGTGCCTGGACGCGCGCGCGGGCACGGCCGGCCGCACCCTCGCGCTCTTGACCCACACGATCGAGGGGCCGCTGGCTTCGGGCGTTCGTGTGACCCTCGAGCTCGAAGCCGCAGAATTCTTGGACGAGGGCGGCGCGTGGCAGGCCGGTGCCCACGCCGGGCTCCTGTTCGGGATCGGCGGGCCCGGGGTCGACCCGCGCCGCAGCGCCCTCGTCCAGCAGGCGCCGGGCGAGGACGGCGGCTACTTGTTGGCCGTCGACCACGAAGGCCGGCTCGTGCTGCGCAGCTTCGAGCAGCCTGTCGCCGGCGGCTACTGGACCCTGCCCACACGGGTCGACCATGGCGCCCTGCCGCTGCTCGCCGAGGGCGAGCGCACCACCAGCCTGGACCGCGGACCGCTCGAGCTGAGCCTGGAGTACGTCCCCGGCGCGACCCTTGGCCGCGGCCTCCTGCGCGCCTTCGTGGCGCCGGTCGGCCACCTCGGCATGCCGGTCGTGCTCGAGGTCGAGGACTTCGCCGCAGCGGACCTGCTCGGCAGCCTCTCGCTCTTCTCGGCCCGCGGTGCGGCGGGCTCGGAGCTGGGCTTCGCCTTCGGCTCCTTCTCGGTCGAAGGCGCGACCGCACACCCCGAGCGCGCCCGGGGACCGATCCTGGCTGCGACCTACCTGGTCGATGGCCAGCCAACCTCGGAGCTGGGCACGACCCTGCGCATGACGGCGCACCTGGCGGCGGTGGGCGCGGCGGCCCCGCGCTCGGCTCGGTTGTGGCTCGAGGCCACCTGGGAGGAGGCGCGGCCGCGCTCGTCCGTGCTGCTCCAGCGCCAGGCGGACCCGACCGGAGCCGAGGCGCCAGTCACCTGGCGCCTGGCAGCCCTGGGCCAGCGCAGCTCGGATGGCGGAGACCTCGTGGGCTTCGAGGTGCCCGACTACCAGGATCGCAGCGACGGCCAGCCGCGTCGCTACCGCGTCGAGTACACGGCTGTCCCCGGGGCGCAGCCCAGCTTCTACCACGGCTCGATCCGGCCGGTGCCGGGGGCGGACGAGCCGCTGGTGCTGGCCTCGCTCTCGTGCCTCAAGAACCAGGTCGGGCCGATCGCTTGGAACGCGAGCGGCCTGTGGTTCCCGCACGAGGAGCTCGTCGCCGGCGTCCTGGGCCAGGACCCGGACCTGGTCTACTTCAGCGGCGACCAGATCTACGAAGGTGACCTGACCGGTCCGGATCGGCGCTCGCTCGCCATCTCGATCGCGGACTACCGCACCAAGTTCGATCGCTTCCTGTGGGCCTTCGAGGACATCCTGCGCCACCGGCCGAGCGTGCTCGTGCCCGACGACCACGACGTCTTCCACGGCAACCTGTGGGGCGCTGGCGGCCAGCTCGCCGAGGCACGCGATGGGCTGACCGTCCAGGACTCCGGCGGCTACAAGATGCCCGCCGAGTTCGTCAACGTCGTGCACGCCAGCCTGGTCGGCAACCTGCCGCCGACGCGGGTCGAGCCGCTCATCGGCCAGGGCATCACGACCTACACCACGAGCTTCAGCTGGGGCGGCGTCGACTTCGCGGTGCTCGCCGATCGCATGTGGAAGGACAGCCCGAGCGTCGCGGCGCCCGAGGCCGACTTCAAGAACGGCTGGATGCAGGCCGACGGCTACGACGCCCGCGAGCTCGCGAACCACGACGCGGTGCTGCTCGGCAAGCCCCAGGAGTTCTTCCTCGCCGAGTGGGGGGCGACCGACCAGCCGGACACCTGGACGAAGGTCGTGCTCTCCCAGTCGCCCTTCGCCTGCCTGCACACCTTGCCGGCGGGCACCAAGAGCGACAGCGTCGTCGGGCGCCAAGAGCCGCCGGCGCCCGGCGAGTACCCGCCCAACGACGCGCCCGTCGCCGACGGCGACTCCAACGGCTGGCCCCAGACGGGCCGCAACCGCGCCGTCGCGCTGCTCCGCGAAGCCGAGGCCCTGCACCTGTGCGGCGACCAGCACCTCGGCACCGTGGCCCAGTACGGCATCGACGCGTGGCGCGACGGCACGGTCGCCTTCACCAGCCCGGCCATGGGCAACACCTGGCCGCGCCGCTGGATGCCCGCGACCCCGGGCACGAATCGTCCGCTTGCGGCCGACGGCAAGCCGCTCACCCCGCGCTACACCGGCGACTACCACGACGGCTTCGGCAACCGCGTGACGATGCTCAGCGTCGCCAACCCCGAAGAAAACGGCCGCGCCCCCCGCCTGCAGATGAACCGCGCCCCCGGCTACGGCATCGTCCGCTTCGACGCGGCGGCCAAGCGAGTCACCCTAGAGGCCTGGCCCACCTGGAGCATCGACGAGCCCGGCACCATGTCCCCCGGCTGGCCCATCCCGCTCGGCCCCACCGGACGCCCCGCCCCCAACACCCCCTGGACCCGCTAACGCTCACACCCCTACCGCAACCACAACATCGCCCACAACAGGGAGCGAACCAAGGAGCGAACCAGGGAGCGAACCAAGGGACGAATCAAAGGGACGAATCAAAGGGACGAACCACGGGGCGAACCACGGGGCGAACCAGCGAACGACCAGCGAACGAAAGTGCGACCAACGTCCTCCTCCCGAGCGAGAGGTCCCGGCCGAGGTCCCCGGTGCCCGCGAGTGGAACTGCGCCAGGGGGTGCGGCGATCCCTCGAGGGCGCTCCCGGTGCAAAGCATTCCCAAGCCCCAGGTCCCCGCCTACGCGTCCAACCGCCAATTGCTTAGCACGAGCCGCCCGACGGGTCGCCGCACCCCCTGGCGCTTCCACTCGCGGGTGTTGGGTGTCGAGCCTAGGGTCCCGAGCGAGAGCCCGCCGCAGGCGAACCCGAACCCCAGGTGATCGAGACCAGCTGGGGACCGCCTTCGATTGCTGCGCCGCAGGCGATTGCCCAGCGGCAACAGAGCGCCGCGCCGCGAGCAATTGCCCAGCGGCAACAGAGCGCCGCGCCGCGAGCGATTGCCCAGCGGCAACAGAGCGCCGCGCCGCGAGCGATTGCCCAGCGCAACAGAGCGCCGCGCCGCAGGCGATTGCCCAGCGGCAACAGAGCGCCGCGTCGCGAGCAATTGCCCAGCGGCAACAGAGCGCCGCGCCGCGAGCAATTGCCCAGCG
>JARGPD010000050.1:15375-29639 GCA_029212845.1 Planctomycetota bacterium | reverse complement strand
CATCGAGATCTACGACACGTTCACCACCGTCGACCTGCCGGTCGGCATGCCCCCCGAGATCTACCAGCGCCTGCAGAAGTCCCGCGTCCGCGGCCAGGCCCGGCGCATCTCCGAGGTCGGCGCCGACCGCCCGCCGTCCCCGGGCCGCGGCCGCTACTCCTCCCCGAGCGACCGCTAGTCGGTAGCTAGTGACCGAAGCCAGCCGCCCGCCACGGGCCCGCGGGCCGGGGCCCGCGCGGGCGGCTGGCGTTCAGCCCCAAGGAGCGCGGCCTCGGATGGTGTGGGACCGGGGCATCATGAATCGCCCCGTCGCTCCGCTCTCGCTCCTCGCTCTGCCCCTGGCCTGCGCTGGGCCGTCGCTCCGCGCAGCGAGCGCGACCGCCGCCTTCTCGGCCGAGTGCCCAAAGACCCTCCGCTCCTACGTCAGTCCGGTCTGCACCCCCACCCGCGCGAGCCTGACGACCGGTCGCTACGACGACCGCACGCGCGCCATCACGACACATGCCGTGGGCGTGCGCAGATGGACACGGCCGAGGTCCCCCTCGCAGAGGTGTTGGGCGAGGCCGGCTCCGTGAAGCCCCCTGAGGCCAGGAGACTCACGGCCGGGCGCGCCGGGCGCACCGACTCCGCGGCCAGGACTCCGCCGACCATCCCCGGCCCTCAGCCCTTGGCCACGTCGTCCTTGGCCGCGCCCTTCTTGGCGGCGCCCTTGCGCGGGGCGAGGGGCTTGAGCGCGTCGATCAGGGCGCTGGCGCTGCCGCCCTTGCCGCCGGTCAGCTCGGCGAAGGAGGTCAGCTCGACGAGCGCCGCGGCCTTGGCCTCGTCGAGGCCGGCCTTCTTGGTCATGTCCGCGATCCAGCGCAGCTGCTTGGGGCTCGGGACCTGGCCTTCGGTGCGCAGCTCGTCGAGGTGGTCGATCAGGGCGCTGGCCTCGGTGCGCGTCAGGCGCTCGGGGTCCTTGTGCTCGAGCACCAGCTGGGCCGACTCGATCGCGGCTTCCAGGTCGAGCCCGGTCGCCTCGAGCAGGCGCTCGAGGTAACCGCGCTGGGCCTCGCTGGGGAGCAGGCTGATGCCGCGCTCGCGCAGCTCGGCCAGGAGCTCGCGCCCGCGCTCTTCGCTCAAGGCGCTGAGGTCCGCGAGACCGGTCAGCTCGGGCTGATCCGCGCCCGGCTTGGCGAGCTCGGGCGCGGCGGCCAGGTAGTCCTCGAGCTTGGCGCGCGTGCGCGGCACCAGCGGCCCGGTCTTGCTGGCCTCCTGGGCCGCGAGGTGCGCGGCGCGGAACTCGCCGAGCATCTGCTCCCAGACCTCGCTGGCCTCGCTGCGGCCGGCCGCGACGTCGTCGAGCAGGGCCTCCATCTGGGCCGTGTACTCGGCCTGGAAGGCCTCGCGCTCGCCCTCGAGGCTGAACAGCGGCGCGGCCTCGAGCCAGATGTTGCGGCCGCTCGGGGTCGGCACCAGGGCGCCCTCTTCGATCGTCACGTACTTGCGCTCCTCGAGCCGCTCGACGGTCTTCGAGTAGGTCGAGGGACGCCCGATGCCGGCGTCCTTCATGGCCTTGACCAGCGTGTGCGCGCGGTAGCGTGCGGGCGGCTTGGTGGCGTCCTCGCGCAAGAGCGGGTTGGGGTGCTCGGCGTCGCCGGTGCTGAGCTCGAGCTCGGTGCCGACGTCGACCGCGACCTGGGTCTGGTCGCTCGCGTTGTCGAGGCCGGGCACGGCGAAGGCACGCCGCCAGCCGGGCTCGGCGTACCAGCCCACGCTGCCCTCGAGGGGCAGCTCGAGGCCCGCGCAGCTGGCGCGCAGGGACAGGGTCACGCGCACCGAGTTGGCCATCAGGGACGCCAGGGTGCGCGCGCGCACGAGGGCGTAGAGCTTCTGCACGTCGGGCTCGGCGTCGGCGACGACCTCGAGCGCGAGGTTCGTGGGCCGGATCGCCTCGTGGGCATCCTGGGCACCGGCGCCCTCGCCGCCCGGGGCCTTGGCATCGCTGGCTGCGGTGGCGCCCGGCTTGGCCTTGCCGCTGGCGGCGCTCGCGTCACTTCCCGGCAGGTCCCCGAGCAGCTCCGCGCCCCAGGCCTCTGCGACGAGCGCGCGCCCGGCCTCGACCGCCTCGGCCGCGAGCCGGTTCGAGTCGGTCCGGATGTAGGTGAAGTGGCCCGCCTCGTAGAGCTGGCCGGCGAGGGCGGCGGTCTTCTTGGGCGACCAGCCCCAGCGACTACCGGCCGCCTGCAGCAGCGTGTCGGTGCTGAAGGGTGCCGCGGGTCCCTGGGATTTCTGGCGGCGCGTGACGTCGGTGATCGACACGCGGCGCGCCGCGTCGAGGCTCGCGTGGGCGCCGGTCGCCAGCGCCTCGTCCGAGGTGCGGCCCGCGTCGAACTTGCCCTTCTCGTCGACCCAGGCGTCGGCGTCCTTGCGCTCGTGGAAGCGCACGCCCCAGTCGCACAGGTCGGTCGCGGCATGGACCTCGAAGTACTTCACCGGCACATGCGCCTCGCGCTCGAGCTCGCGCTCGACGACGAAGCCTAGGGTCGGCGTTTGCACGCGCCCCATCGAGTTGGTCGAGGTGGTCGTGTAGCGCTTGGCGATGCGGCTCGCGCGCCAGCCGACGGTGCGGTCGATGAAGGTGCGGATCAGCGCCGCATCGACGAGCTTCTGGTCGACCTCGCCCTTGTCGGCGACGGCCGCGAGCACGGCCGGCTTGGTGATCTCCTTGAAAGTCACCCGGTGGCATGGGCCGAGGTCGTCGAGCAGGCGCTGCAGGTGCCAGGCGATGCGCTCGCCCTCGCGGTCGGGGTCAGCCGCCAGGTAGAAGGTGACCTCGTCGTGCTTGGCGGCCTCGTCGCGGATCGCCTGAATCGCCGCCTCGCCGCGCTCGGTCCAGAACCACGGCGGCGCCGGCAGCTCGCCGGGCCGGTTCGACCAGTAGGCCTTGCGCACCTCCTTCGGCGGGTGCAGCTTTCGGTCCACGGGCAGGCGCTCGATGTGCCCGCCGGTGGGCATCACCCGCCAGCTGTCCCGGCCCAGGTACTTGAGCAGGGTCTTGCACTTGGCCTTCGACTCGACGATCAGGATGTTCATCGGGGCCACTCTAGGTTCCACGGTGCCGCCCTCGGCCGAGCGCCCTGCTTCTTCCTCGACCAGCTGCCGCGCTAGCCCGGGGTGTGGTGCTCCTCGAGGTAGGCGGAGACGTTCTTCGAGAAGGTCCAGCGGTAGTTCGAGAAGACGTAGAACACCAGCCCGCCGGTCATGCCGATCAGGGTCAGCTCGACCCGCGGCAGGAAGGTCGCGGCCACCGTCACGGAAACGCACACGAGCGTGTTGACCACGATCCAGGAGCGGTACGGCGGGAAGACGTGGAAGTAGATCACCTGCTTGCCCAGGTAGAAGAGCGTCCTGCCCGCGACCGCCAGCAGGAGGAATTCGGTGCGGTCGAGGTCCCTGGTGATCGCGTGGCCGATCACGCTGGCTAGCATGCCCATGCCGAGCACGAACAGGAGGTTCGAGTAGACCAGGTGAAACTCATGGCGCAGCCGGCGCGCCTCGTTCAGGCGGTCGAAGGTGTCGAAGCGGTTGGAGTGGATCGTGTGCGTCGCCCAGATCCACCAGACCGACACCAGCTCGGACGGGAAGAGGCCGACCTGGCCGAGCCCTAGGTGGCCGTCCTGGGTGTGGCCGAGGTGGTGCGTGATGACGCCGATCCCGGCCACGAAGACCAGGCCGAAGACAGCTCGAGCCAGGTCGGGTGGCGACTCGGATCGTGGTAGCGGAGCGGGTGCATGGACCGGTGCTTGGCAGGGGCGAGGCCGGAGCCTAGAGGTCCGGAGCGGTCGGTGCGGGTGGCGCCACGGGCAGCTGGGCAGGGAGACCGGGACGGGTTCTCGCGAGCAAGCTGCTGGGTGCGCTGCTCGGGCGGGACTTGGGACGAAGCTGCTGGAGAGCTAGGCCCACAGCGCCGGCAGCACGGGTCCAAGGCCCGGTGGGCGCGACGTCACTCGGCGGGACTGGGCGACACGGAATCCCGATCCCGGTCCTGGCGGCACTAAGGCCCACCTTGGCAGTAGGTTGCGCCCTAGTTGCACCCCGGATCCCCGTGCCTTGGGGTTCCGATCTTCCCATTGGCAGCCAAAACCTCAACATGTGGTATTGAACCAGGCGGCGGCCCCACTATCTTGTGAGTCTGGCTCTCCCGCGACCGAAGGCGCCAAGCATGCCCCGCAGGTCACCCATCTCCCCCCCGACCCCAGATCTTGGCCACATGGAGCAGGTTCCCGCCGTCGACACGCTCGACCCCATCGCCCCGTCCCAGAACTCCTCTGACGTCAACGCCGACGCGATCGGCATGCGCGTCGCGAAGCGCAACGGCGGTCTCGAACCCGTCGACGTGAACAAGATCGTGCGCGCCGTCCAGCGCTGCACCGCCGGCCTCGACGCCGTCGATCCCCTGCGCGTCGCGACCCGAACGATCAGCGGCCTGTACGACGGCGCGACGACCGCCGAGCTCGACCGCCTGTCGATCCAGACGGCCGCGTCGCTGACCGCCGAAGAGCCCCAGTACTCGCGCCTCGCCGCGCGCCTGCTCGCGACCTACATCGACAAGGAGGTCACCGGCCAGGACATCCAGTCCTTCTCCCAGTCGGTCGCCCACGGGCACCGGGTCGGCGTGCTCTCGGACGAGATCCTCGAGTTCGTCGAGGCCAACAAGCGCAAGCTCAACGACGCGATCCTGCCGGATCGCAACAACTTGTTCGGGTACTTCGGCCTGCGCACGGTCTACGACCGCTACCTGCTCAAGGACCCCGAGTCGCGGATGGTCTTCGAGACGCCCCAGTACTTCTTCCTGCGCGTGGCCTGCGGCCTCGCGACCGAGCCATCCGACGCGATCCGCTTCTACAAGCTGATCTCCAGCCTGGCCTACCTGCCGAGCTCGCCGACCCTGTTCAACTCGGGCTCGACACGCTCGCAGCTGTCCTCCTGCTACCTGCTCGACAGCCCCCAGGACGACCTCTCCGCGATCTACAACCGCTACATGGACGTGGCCCAGCTGTCGAAGTACGCCGGCGGCATCGGCCTCGCCTACAGCCGCGTGCGCAGCAAGGGTTCCTTGATCCGCGGCACCAACGGCTACAGCAACGGCATCGTGCCGTGGCTCAAGACCCTCGACTCGTCGGTCGCCGCCGTCAACCAGGGCGGTCGCCGCAAGGGCGCGGCCTGCGTCTACCTCGAGCCGTGGCACGGCGACATCGAGGAGTTCCTCGAGCTGCGCGACAACACCGGGGACGAGGCGCGCCGCACCCACAACCTGAACTTGGCCAACTGGATCCCGGACCTCTTCATGCGCCGCGTCGAAGCCGACGCGGACTGGTCCCTGATGGACCCCAAGGTGGTGCCCGAGCTGGTCGACACCTTCGGCAAGGAGTTCGACGAGCTCTACGAGCAGGCCGAGCGCGATGGCAAGGCCACCAAGACCCTCAAGGCGCGCGACCTGTACGCGCGCATGATGCGCACCCTGGCCCAGACCGGCAACGGCTGGATGACCTGGAAGGACGCGTCGAACGAGCGCTGCAACCAGACCGGCGCCGGCAAGGGCGTCGTGCACCTCTCGAACCTGTGCACCGAGATCATCGAGGTCACGTCGAACGACGAGACCGCGGTCTGCAACCTCGGCTCGGTCAACGTCAGCAAGTTCGTCAAGGACGGCGCCGTCGACTACGAGGGCATCGGTGAGGTCGTGCGCCTCGCGGTGCGCTTCCTCGACCGCGTGATCGACATCAACTACTACCCCACCGAGGCGGCCTCGGCCTCCAACTCGCGCTGGCGCCCGGTCGGCATGGGCCTGATGGGCCTGCAGGATGTCTTCTTCCAGCTGGGCCTGCCCTTCGACTCCGAGCCCGCCCGCGAGATCAGCGCGCGCATCCAAGAGGAGATCTACTTCAACGCCCTCTGGACCTCGACCGAGCTCGCCGAGGTGAGCGGTCCCCACGAGGCCTTCCCCGAGACGCGCGCCGCGCGCGGGAAATTGCAGCCCGACCTGTGGGGCGTCGAGGTCACCGACAAGGCCCGCTGGGCCGAGCTGCGGGCCCGCATCACCCGCCACGGTCTGCGCAACTCGCTCCTGATCGCGATCGCCCCCACCGCCACGATCGCCTCGATCGCCGGCTGCTACGAGTGCATCGAGCCCCAGGTCTCGAACCTGTTCAAGCGCGAGACCCTCTCGGGCGACTTCCTCCAGATCAACAACTACCTCGTCGACGAGCTCAAGCGTCGCGGGCTCTGGACGGACGAGACCCGCAGCCGCATCAAGGCGGCCGAGGGTTCGATCCAGGAGATCGAGGAGATCCCCGCCGACGTGCGCGAGGTCTACCGCACCGCCTGGGAGCTGCCGATGCGCTCGCTGATCGACATGGCCGCCGACCGCGGTGCCTTCATCGACCAGAGCCAGTCCCTGAACCTGTTCCTCGAGACGCCGACCATCGGCAAGCTCTCGTCGATGTACCTGCACGCGTGGAAGCGCGGGCTGAAGACGACGTACTACCTGCGCTCGCGCCCCGCGACGCGCATCCGCCAGACCAACTCGACCGCGACCCCCGACGCCGAGGCGATCGCGTGCTCCCTCGAGAACCCCGAGTCCTGCGAGTCCTGCCAGTGAGCGACATGAGCGACACCAACACAGCGACCCTCGAGGCCGCCCAAGACGCCATCAAGGGCCCCACCATGCTGCTCGATCCGGGCATGGACCTGACCCTGCGGCCGATGCGCTACCCGATCTTCTACGACATGTATCGGGACGCGATCAAGAACACCTGGACCGTGGAAGAGGTCGACTTCTCCACGGACCTGGTGGACCTCGAGCATCGCCTGATGCCCAGCGAGCGCCACCTCGTGAACCGGCTGGTGGCCTTCTTCGCCACCGGCGACTCGATCGTGGCCAACAACCTGGTGCTCAACCTCTACAAGCACATCAACGCGCCCGAGGCGCGCATGTACCTGTCGCGGCAGCTGTACGAAGAGGCCCTGCACGTCCAGTTCTACCTGACCCTGCTGGACACCTACGTCCCCGACCACGACGAGCGCATCGAGGCCTTCCGGGCCGTCGAGTCGATCCCGTCGATCAAGCGCAAGGCAGAGTTCTGCTTCAAGTGGATCGGCTCGATCGACGAGCTGCACGAGCTGAAGACCACAGGCGATCGCCGCCGCTTCCTGCTCAACCTGATCTGCTTCGCGACCTGCATCGAGGGCCTGTTCTTCTTCGCGGCCTTCGCCTACGTCTACTTCATGCGCTCGAAGGGCCTGCTCAACGGCCTGGCCGCGGGCACCAACTGGGTCTTCCGCGACGAGTCCTGCCACATGGGCTTCGCCTTCGAGGTGATCGAGACCGTGCGCAAGGAGGAGCCCGACCTGTTCGACGACGAGCTCGAGGCCGAGGTGCACGAGATGCTCGAGGAAGCGATCGCCTGCGAGGCCCAGTTCGCCGAGGACATCCTCGGCCAGGGCGTGCCGGGCCTGAGCGTGCGCGACATGCGCAAGTACCTCGAGTTCGTCGCCGACCAGCGCCTCTCGAACCTCGGCTACTCCAAGCGCTACAACACCAAGAACCCCTTCGCGTTCATGGACCTGCAAGACGTGCAGGAGCTGTCGAACTTCTTCGAGCGCAAGGTGTCCGCGTACCAGATGGCGGTCGAAGGCAACGTCGGCTTCGACGAGGAGTTCTAGAACTAGGATGGCAAGGAAGGCGCTGCTGGTCCTCGCCCTCTCGGTCGGGGCCTGCTCCTCGACCGGAGAATCCTTGGAGCTGCCGCTCGGGGTGGACTGGCAGGCGGCGACGACCAACGGCGTCGACGACCAGGACGGCGTCTGGGAGCTGCGCCGACTTGGCGACGTCGACGTGCTCGAGCTCGTCGACGTCGCCGGGCACACGGACCAGGAGTACAACCTGACCTGGGCCCCGGGCCTAGCGCCGGCCGACCTGGACCTGACCGTGCGGCTGCAGCGCATCGACGGTGTCGAGGACCAGGGCGGCGGCCCGGCCTGGCGCATCCAGGGCCCGGACGACTACTACGTCGCGCGCTGGAATCCGCTCGAGCACAACTACCGCGTGTACCTGGTCGAAGGCGGCTACCGGCACGAGCTCGGCAGCGCGACCGTCTACGCCCAGAAGGACGGCTGGCACGAGCTGCGCGTGCGCATGGTCGGCGACGCGATCACCTGCTGGCTCGACGGGCACGAGCAGCTGTCGGTGAGCGACGCCACCCACACGGAGCCCGGCCACGTGGGCCTGTGGACCAAGGCCGACGCGCGCACGCGCTTCACCCGCCTGGTCGTCGGCCCGGCCGAGTAGCAGAGGCCCTCCCCAGCCATGCGCCTCGCCGAGCTCGACGGCTGAGCCCAGCCCGGCGAAGACCATGCAAGCGCCGAGTCCCCCCCCTGCGCAGGGTGCGCGCAGCAAGCGCCGGCTGCGCCGGATCCCCAGGGCGCTGGCCCTCGGGCTCGCGCTCCTGGTGGCCTTCGAGGTCGGGCTGCGGCTCGTCGCGCCCCAGCCCCAGCGCGGGCTCGTGGACGGGCTGTTCGAAGAGGTCGACGGGCACTCGCGGATCAGGCCCTTGGTGCGCGGCACGCACCTCACGCGCGAGTTCTCGGTGACCTACGAGGGGGATGCTGACGGCTACCGGCTCGGGACCTCGGCCCAGCTCACGGACGATGAGCTGGCCGGGCGCATCGTCGTCGTCGGCGACTCCTTCGCCTTCGGCTGGGGCGTCGAGGCCAAGGAGTCCGCGACCGCGCGGCTGGTCCAGGCCGGCCTGCCGGTCGTGAACCACGCCATGCCTGGCGACGGGCTCGGCGACTACGTCCAGCGCGTGGCCGAGCTCCGCGGCTCGGGCCCGGCGCCGCGTGCGCTCGTCGTCGTGCTCTATGACAACGACCTAGCTAGCGCGCCACCGCCCGAGGCGCCGCCGACCCTGCGGCTGCGCACGCAGCTCCTGCGGCTGCACAGCGTGCGGCTCGTCGCCAGCTGGGTGGACGCCCTTGGGCTCGCGGATCGGGCCGCCGAGTCCACGGGCTTCGCCGAGGCGCGCGCCGCGATCCTTGGCCGCGACCTCTGGGTGCACCGCCGCGAGGTCGGCGGGCTGGACCCCGAGACCGAGGTCGCCCTGCAGCAAGTCCTCGAGCTCGCCGGACAGGTGGCCGGCGAGGTGCACCTCGTGCGCGTCACGCCGGTCTACGCCGCGGGGGGGGCGGCGACCGCCGCGGCCCTCGCGAGGATCGGCGAGTCGGCCGAGGCCTTCGACTTCGGCTCATTGGACCAGAGCCTCGCCGCGAGGGCCGCCGCTGCCGGCGCCAGCTACGCGAGCCTCGCACCGACGAGCACCGCCCAGGAAGAGGCCTGGTACTACCCCGCCGACCTGCACCTGACGCCGGCGGGCCAGGCGGCCCTCGCCGAGCTACTGCTCGGCCAGCTCGGCCAGGACGTCCGCTAGGCTGGGGTCCGCCGCACGACTGCGCTCGTAGAGGCCCGCGAGCACGTCGTCGACCACGCCCGAGCAGTCGTCGACGAGCTCCTTGCCAGCGTCGGTGAGCGAGGCCAGGGCCAGGCGCGCGTCGCGCTCGCTGCGCTGGGTCTCGACGACGTGCAGCTTCTCGAGCGGTCGCAGGGCGCGGGTCACGCCCGAGGGGGTCACGCCCAGCTTGGTCGCTAGGTCGACGCGGCTGGCCGTGGCCGACGGCGAGTCGGCTAGCGCGACCAGCATGCGGTACTCGGCGAAGCTCACGCCACGCACGGAAGAGAGGTTGCTATCGAGGCGGCGCTCGAGGCGCTGCCAGGCGGCGGCGAGGTCGAGGACCTGCTGCCGGGGGGGGGTCACTTGGGGTTCCATGGGGGAAGCGTACCGAATCCGTGACCAGTCACGAACTGATTCCGCGCCAATTCCGCACCAAGCCATCAATGCCCCACCCAGCCCGAGGGCCAAGCACCTACTCGCCTGGCTCGTACAGCTCGGTGTCGATGCGCCGCAGGTAGCCCGTCAGGCGCCGCACCTCGGCCTCGGAGAAGTCCTCCAGGGTCGTCGCGGCGGCCGCCATGCGGTCGCCCAGGATGCCGTCCACGAGCCGCTGGCCCTTGGCGGTCAGCTCGACCACCAGGCTGCGGCGGTCGGTCCGGCTGGGCTTGCGCCGCAGCAACCGGCCCTGCTCCAGGCGGTCGAGCCGGTGCGTCATGGCCCCCGAGGTCAGCTGCGCGGCGGCGCACAGCTCGGTCGGGGTCAGGCTCCCCGAGCGGCGCAGGGCGGCCAGGACCTCGTACTCCCAGGGGGCCAGGCCCGCGGGCTCCAGGATGCGCTTCAGGCGGTCGGCGAACTCCCCCGCGAGCTGCTGCACGCGCAGCACCACGGCCAGCCCCGAGGGGTCGAGATCGGGCCGCACGGCCTCCCACTGGGCCAGGGTCTGGTCGACCCGGTCTTGGTCTGATCCTCTCTGCATGTCAATACCCTAAGGGCGATTGGCTCGACATCAAGATTCTCGACCAAGCCCACCCGGTACCTTGATATCGAGCTAGATTGAAGTTGTAGTTCGAGAGAGAGAGGATGTGTCCACCGTGGCCCCCTGACCGCTCCATTCCATGGGCAAGAAAAGCCAGCATTCCCGTCACCGCAGCGACTCCGACGAGTCCTTCGATTTCTATCAGCGCCTCGAAGAGTCCGAGGCTTCCTGGGACGAGTACGGCCGTGGGCGCACCAGCGCCCGAAGCGGAAGTCGCCCCCACCGCAAGGAGGACGATCCCTTCGGGGAGCGCCAGCGCCGGCGCAACCGCCGCCGCGGCAGCCGTCGCTCCCCCGGGCGTGGCGAGCGCCGCTCCCACGAGCAGTGGGACGAGGCCGGTTGACCCCCGGCACCCTAGCCTGACCCACACCGCAGCCGGCTAGCGCCGGTTGCGCTGTTGCAGGGCCGACTCCGCCGCAAGCCCGGCAAGAGGTCCCGCCGCCCAAAGAGCAGGCGCGGCGCTGCTTGAGCGCGGCTAGATGCGGGCCAGCTCGGCCTCGATCGCGGCGGTCAGCTCGTCGCCCAGCGGGTCCGTGCGGGCGCCGAAGAACTGAACGGTCTCGCCGTCGGGCGAGACGAGGTACTTGGCGAAGTTCCAGTCCGGCAGGGAGCCGGTGCGCGTGCCGAGCAGGCCATAGACCGGGTGCTGGCCCTCGCCGGCGTTGACCTCGACCTTGTCCATCATCTGGAAGGTGACGCCGTAGTTCTCGCGGCAGAAGGTCGCGATCTGCTCGGGGCTGCCAGGCTCCTGGCCGAGGAACTGGTTGCACGGGAAGCCCAGCACCACCAGCCCACGCTCGGCGTAGGTCTCGTGCAGCTGTTGCAGGCCTTCGTACTGCGGCGTCAGGCCGCACTCGCTGGCGGTGTTGACGACCAGCACGGGCTTGCCGCGGAACGCGGACAGGTCCAGGGTGTCGCCGGCCAGGGTCGCGGCCTCGAGCTCGAACAAGCTGACGCCCTCCCAAGCCGCGAGGGTCTTGGCGTCCTGGGGCGCAGCGCTGGAGCAGGCGCTGACGAGGAGCAGGCAGGTGAGCAGGATGAGGAGTTGGAACATGGCGGATCGTGGGTTGGGAGTTCTCGGGAGGGCGCCATGATGCCGAGCCCTGCGACGACCGGGTGCCGTGCCCTGGCGCTTCTCTCGCCAGGGCGCCGTGGCTACCCTGGCGAGCCACCCAAGGAGCCCCCCCATGTCCGAACCCTCGATCCAAGGCACGTGCCTGTGCGGCGCGGTCCAGTACCGCATCACCGGCAAGATCCTCGGCTTCCAGTACTGCCACTGCTCGCGCTGCCGCCGCTTCACGGGCAGCGCCCACGCGGCGAACCTGTTCACGAACCCCGACCAGCTCACGTGGTCGAGGGGCGCGGACTCGGTCGGCAGCTACCTGCTCGATGCCGAGCCGCCCTTCCCCACCGCGTTCTGCAAGGGCTGCGGCTCGTCCCTGCCGAGCATGTCCTCCACCGGCAAGTACTGGGTCGTCCCGGCCGGCACCCTGGACGACGACCCGGGCCTGCGCCCGACGCGCAACATCTTCTGGGACAGCCGCGCGCCCTGGTACGAGCACGTGAGCGACCTGCCGCAGCACGCCGAGTGGCCCGAGGACTAGCGGTCTAGCCCAGCGCCGCGATCACGTCGCGCACGATCGCCCAGTGGTGGCGCGCGTGCAGGGCGCTGAAGCGCAGCCAGTGGGCCGCTTGCAGGGGGCCGAGGTCCTGGTGCGTGATCCAGCCGGGCGCCGACAGGATCGCGTCGGTCTGGGCCTCGAGCTCTTCGACCAGTCGCCGGTTGCCTGCCTGCTCGTTGGCGAGGAAGACCGGATTGACGTCATCGCCCGGGCGCACCATGCGCGGCGCTTCGGCCACGCCGCGCGGCTGCTCGTCGCTGGCGAGCACCTCGGCGGCGCGCTGGCCGAGCCCACCCTCGTCGCGCACCAGGGCGCCGCTGCCCCTGGCGAGCGAGCGCACGTTGGAGAGCGACAGGTCGGTCGCCAGGGCGATGTGGAACAGGTGCTGCTCGACGCTCCAGCCCGAGACGCCAGGTGCACGCCGGGCGAGGGACTCGGGTCCCGCGGCGTGGTAGGCCTCGAAGGCGCCAAGGACTTCGTACAAGCGCGCGAACTCGGCGGCCACGGAGACTTCGGTGGGTTGCATCGCAGGATGATAGCCGAGGTGGCGCCGCGAATCGCGTGGCACAAGGCCATGGCCTTGCCGAGCTTGGACGCGCCGTCCCCTATCAGACCGACCCACCCAGGCACTGCGCCGGCGGTGCGCGGAGCGATGCGCTGTCGCACCAAGAGCCAGCCAGCATGACAGCGACAGGGTGGCACCGGAGGCTCGCCCACGAGCTGGAGCTACGACGGGGGTCCGCCGGCAAGCTCAGACGCAGCGAGCCTCGAGGATGGCGATCGGCGAGGGCGTCGGCTGCGCACGGACGAGCTCGAAGCCCGTCGCGCCAAAGAGCTCCGCGAACTCGTCGGGGGTGCGCTCCTTGCCGTCCTGCAGGATCATCATGTGCACGTCGAGCCAGTAGGCCCAAGGCGGCGCTTCGGGGACCAGCAGCGCATCGAAGACGAGCAGCTTGCCATGCTTCGGGATCGCCTTGCGGATCGCGCGCAGGATGCGCAGGCAGTCCTCGTCGGGCCAGTCGTGCAGGATGTGCTTCAGGAGATACGCGTCGGCGCCGGCGGGCACCTCCTCGAAGAAGCTGCCGGCGACCAGCTCGACGCGCGCCCCATGCGGGTCCCCCTTCAAGGCCTCGCGCGCGACCTCGATGACGGGCGGCAGGTCGAAGATCGTGGCGCGCAGATTCGGGTGGCTCCCGAGCAAGTCGAGCACCAGCGTGCCGCGGTTCCCGCCCACGTCGACGACGTGGCTGAAGGATCCGAAGTCGTAGCACTCGGTGATCGCGGCGATGGCCTGCCGGCTCATGTTGCTCATCGCCTGCCCGAATCGGCCCGCCTCCTCGGGATTGCCGCTCAGGTACTCCCAGGGGCTCATGCCCAGGACGCGCGGGGTCTGGCTCTTGCCCTCGACGAGTGCGTCGAAGGCCTTGCCCCATGGCTGCCAGTGTGCGTGGTCGCACATCGAGGCCGCGAGCCAACGCACCGAGCGCGGGTGACCCGTGGTGAGCACCTCGGACAGCTCGTTCAGCGCAAAGACGCCGTCGCCCCGCGCCTCGAAGATCCCCTCGACCGAGAGGGCTCGTAGCATGCGCTGAAGGTAGTCCGGATCGGCGCCACAGGCGGCGGCCAGCTCGGCGGCGGTGCGCGGGCTCTCCGCGAGCAGGTCCGGGAGCCCGAGGCGCGCCACCGCGCCGATTCCTTGCGAGCGGCAGTAGGACAAGATCTTGTCCATCATCATGGCGCTCGGATCGAGTGCGGGGTCCTTGTCCGCGGTCATGGTCGTCGTTGGTTCGGGTTCGTGTGGGCCGTGGAAGAGGGAGAGGGAGGGCGTGGGCCACGCCATCGACAGCCTAACGACCTGCACGCCCCAGCGAAATGTGTAGCTAGCGAGCGAGGCTTCGATCGCGAGGCACGACATCCAGCTGCGCTCGGGGGGCAGTGGTCCTCGGTTCGACCCGGTGGCCGCAGGGTGGGGCTGCACCGCTCGCGCGAACGAGCCCGAGCTTGCTGCGAGGCCTCTGCCGCCCGGCAGGCAGTGCCTCGCCAGGATGGTCCCCTCCCGGTCCATGCAGTCCTGTAGCACCTCGCCACCCTGCTCGTCGTCGCCACGGCGGCTCC
>JARGPD010000050.1:0-15275 GCA_029212845.1 Planctomycetota bacterium | reverse complement strand
TCCATGCAGTCCTGTAGCACCTCGCCACCCTGCTCGTCGTCGCCACGGCGGCTCCCTCGTGACCGCGCCCCGCTGCCGCTTGGTCGACCAGCCCTCGTCCCCGCAGTCCGCCTGGAGCGACGCCAAGGAGACTGAGCGGCAGGCCTTCGTCGAGCGCCACCAGCCGTCCACCACCGACGAGCTGGTCGCCCTCGGCGCTGACATGTCCGTGCCGCCACCCGGGGGTCTCGAGGTCGGCTACCTGCCGATCGCCACGCGCCGGGAGGCTGGTGCGACCCGAGCCCTAGGCGCTGGTCGCGTCGGCCGTCCCGCGCCGCCCGCGGTGGAACAGGAGGTAGACCGCGGGGATCAGCACCAGGGTGATCAGCGTCGAGCCGGTCAGGCCGCCCACCACGGTGCGCGCCATGGGCGCCTGGGCGTCGGCACCTTCACCGACCCCGAGCGCCAGGGGCAAGAGCGCCAGCACCGTGGTCAGGGTCGTCATCAGGATCGGCCGCAGGCGGCGCCGGCCCGCTTCGGCCACGGCTTCGCGCACGTCGTGGCCCTCGCGCACGAGGCGCCCGGCCTGGTCGACCAGCAGGATCGCGTTGTTCACCACGATCCCGCCCAGCATGATGCAGCCGATGTAGGTCTGCAGGTTGAAGGTCGTGTTGGACAGGACCAGCACGACCAGCACGCCGACGGCCGCCACGGGCACCGACAGCATCACCACGAGCGGGTCCCGCAGTGACTCGTACTGGCAGGCCAGCACCATGTAGACCAGCACCAGCGCCAGGATCAAGGAGATCAAGAGCTCGCGGAAGGCCTCGGCCTGCTCCTCGATCGAGCCGGCCACGTCGATGCTGGTGCCCGTTGGCCGCGGCAGCTGCTCCAGGCCGGCCTGCACCTCACGCGCGACCGAGCCGAGGTCGCGCCCGCTGACGCCGGCCTGCACGGTGACCAGGCGCTGCTGGTTCTTGCGACCCACGATCAGCGGGCCGCGGCTCGCCTGGGTCGTGACCAGGTTGCGCAGCGGGATCCGCTCGCCGCGCGGGTTGGTCAGGGTCAGGTCCAAGACCTCGTCGAGCGAGCGCTTCTCGGCGTCCTCGAGCTGCACCAGGATGCGGTAGGAGTTGCCGCCCGCGCGGAACTCGCCTGCCTCGCGACCCGCGAAGGCGGTCTGGATCACGTCCGAGACGGCGCGCACGCTGAGGCCCACGTCGGCGACCTTCGCGCGGTCGACGTGCACCTCCTGCTGGGGCACGCCCGCCTCTTGGCTGAGCTTGACGTCGGTCACGCCGTCGACCGAGCGCACCACGTCGGCCGCCAGCTGCCCCAGGCTGGCGAGGGTGTTGAGGTCGTAGCCGCGCACCTCGACCTGCAGGCCCTCCTCCTGGCCCAGCACACGCTCGAGCAGGAACTGCCCTTGGGGTGCGGTCGTGCGCACGACCATCCCGGGCACCTGGCCATCGATCAGGGCGCGCAGGTCGTCGGCCACCTGGGAGTTCGAGCGCGTCCGCTGGGCCGCTGGCACCAGCGTCAGGGTCAGCTGTCCCGACGCAGCCGACGAGGCGTTGCGCCCGGTGGCGCCGACGGTGACGACCGACGAGACGAGCTCGGGGACGGCCGGCAGCACGAGCTCCTCCAGGAGCCGCGTCTGGCGATCGACCAGGTCCAGCCGGGTGCCGATCTCCATCTCGCCCGTCACGCGCACCTCGCCCTCGTCGCTGGGCGGCAGGAACTCGGTGCCGATGCGCGGCGCCAGCAGCAGGCTCGCCCCCAGCACGGCCATGGCCAGGACGACCGTGACCCACGGCGCGCGCAGGGCCAGGCCCAGCACGCGCCGGTAGGCACCGTCGAGGGCGCCGAACGCGGCCTCGGAAGCGCGCATGAGGAGCCCCTTGGGGGCCCCGTCGCCGCGCTCCTCCTTCAGGAGCCACGTGGCCAGCACCGGGACCAGGCTCAGGCTGACCAGCAGCGAGCAGACCAGCGCGAAGACGATCACGAAGGCCAGCTCCTGGAACAGCACGCCGGCCACGCCGCGCACGAAGGCCAGCGGCAGGAAGATCACCAGCGTCGTCAGGGTGCTGGCCACGATCGCGGTGGCGACCTCGCTGGCGCCGTTGACCGCGGCATCGCGCACGGACTCCTGCTCCTCGAGCCGGCGTCGGAACACGTTCTCCAGCACGACGACCGAGCTGTCGACCATCATGCCGACGCCCAGCGCGAGCCCGCCGAGGGTCATCAGGTTCAGCGTGAAGCCGCCGAAGTAGATCAGCGCGAAGGTCCCGATGACCGAGATCGGGATCGCGAGCGAGATCACCAGGGTGCTGCGCAGGTTGCGCAGGAAGAACAGGAGCACCAGCACCGCCAGCCCGCTGCCGTACAGGACCGAGCGCGCCACGTTCGAGATCGAACGCTCGATGAAGTTGCCCTGGTTCGAGACCGGCACGACGCGGATCTCGGGGTAGGCCTCGTTGACCGATTCGATCGTGTCGAGGATGCTGCGCGCGACCGCGACCGTGTTCGCGCCGGCCTGCTTGCGAACGGCGACGCGGATCCCGCGCTCGCCATCGACGCGCACGAGGCGCGTCAGCTTCTCGTAGGTGTCCCTGACCGTTGCCACTTCGCCCAAGGTCACGCTCGCGCCGTCGCGCTCGAGCAGCACCGTCTGGCGAATCTGGTCGAGGTCGACGAACTCCGCCGGCGCGCGCAGGGTGACCTCGTAGCGGCCCTCCTCGAGCTTGCCCGCGGGGCGGTCGAGGTTCGCGTCGCGGATCGCCGTCAGGATGCGGTCGAGCGACACGTCGAGCGCCTGCAGCCGAGCGGGGTCCAGCTCGATGCGCACCTCGCGGTTGAAGCCGCCCCACACGTCGACCTGGGCGACGCCCGGCACGCGCGCGAAGCGGTAGCGCACCTGGTCCTCGACCAGCATGGTCAGCTCGACCGGGTCCAGCTTGCTCGAGATGCCGAGGATCACGACCGGGAAGCTGGCCACGTCGAACTTCGAGACTCGCGGGCGCTCGACCTCGGCCGGCAGCTCGTCGATCTCGCTCTCGAGCTGGGCCTGCAGCTCGATCGCCGCCGCGTCCAGGTCGGTGCCCCAGGCGAAGCGCACGCTGACCCTGCTGGAGCCCTCGGACGACTCGGACGAGATCTCCTCGACCCCGGGCACCGTCGCGACGACCTCCTCGACGATCTGGGTGACGAGCCGCTCGACGACCTCGGGGCTGGCGCCCTCGAGCTCGGTGCGCACCGTCACGGTCGGCAGCTCGACGTCCGGCAAGAGGTCGATGCGCAGCCGGTCCAAGGACACCAGGCCGAGCACGACGACCATCAGGGTCACCATGGTCGTGAAGACCGGCCGGGCGACGCTCGCGCGGGAGAGGTTCATTGGCGCGGGCGCAGGGGTGAGGCCGTCACGACGTGGACCTCTGCACCGTCGTCGCACAGCTCTTGGCCTAGGGTGACGACCTGGCTGGCGGCCAGCTCGCCCAGCACCTGGACGCGGTCCCCGTCCCGCAGTCCGAACTCGACCGGCTGCCAGCGCACGTGCGTGCCGTCGGGCTCGAGGACCAGCACGCCGGAGGTCCCGTCGCGCTCGACCAGGGCGTCGGCCGGCACGGACGTGGCCGCGTCGACGTGGGCCAGCTCCAGGGTCGCGCGCACGAACATGCCGGGCTTGAGCCGGCCGTCCGGGTTGGCGAGCTCGAGCTCGACCCGCGCCTGGCGGGTGGTGCGCTGGAACACCGGGGCGATGCGCGCCACCACCCCCTGGAAGCTGCGCCCGGGGTAGGCATCGGCGGTCAGCTCGGCCTCCTGGCCCACGCGCAGCAGGCGGTAGTCGCGCTCGCCGACGAAGACCACGGCCTTGATCGGGTCGAGCTGCACCACCGAGTAAAGCGGCGCGTTGGCGGCCACGTTGCTGCCCTCGTCGACGAAGCGCTCGCCGACCAAGCGGTACGGATCGTCCGCGCTCCAGTCGGCCGTCACCTCGGCGTAGCCCAGGCGGATCCGTGCCGTCTGCAGGGCTGCCTGGGCGCGCGCGATGTTCGCCTCCGTCACGGCCTGGTGCGCGAGGCTGGCGACCTCGTCGGCGCGGCCCGCGTCCAGCTGCGCCTCCGAGGTCACGCCCTCGGCCTGCAGCCGCTCGTAGCGCTTCAGGGCGCGCTGGGCGAGCAGGTATGCGCTCTTCGCCTCGGCGTGGCTGGCCTGGGCGACGGCCAGGTCGGCCTCGGCCTGCTGCACCGCCTGCTGGAGCTCGTCCGAGTCCAGGAGCGCGACCACCTGCCCGCGGGCGACGGGCTCGCCCAGCTCGACATCGAGGCGCACGATGCGCCCGCCGGCCTTGGGCGCAACGACGAACTCGGCGGCCGCCTGGAGGCCGCCGCTGACGGTCCGGCGGTAGGTCAGCGGTCCGCGCTCGATCGCGCCGACCTCGACCGGCACGGCCCGCGTGCCGGTGGCCGGCCCGGACCGTGCAGCCTCCTGCTCGGTGCAGGCCGCAAGTGCGAGGGCGAGTGCGAGGCCGACGGGGACCCAGGGGCGTGGACGGGGCTGCTGCATGTCTTCCAAGGTGCGCGCGAAGGGAGGAGGGCCGTTCGGATCCCTCGGGGTGCAACGACGTGCGCATTCTGCCGCTGGTCCCGAGGCCTGTCCACGACGACCCAAGCCGTAGCCCTGGCCTTACGGAGCTGGAGCATGGGCGCTGCCCCTAGGGAGCGACCACGTTCCGCGAACCGGACACCAAGAGGGCGCCCGGGGGACGAGCGTCTTGGCCGGTGCGGAGGTATCTTGAGCTGCGAGTGGCCCGGCCCGCGCCGGCCCGCGTGGGCGCGCGTAGGCCCGACGGGTCCGACGGCCCTCCCGATTCGAGCCACGACGATGACCGACACCCAGCGGAACGAAGATCGCCGCGGCCCCACCCGGGCCAGCGGCGCAGCCAGCGCGGGCCCCTCGTGAGCACCACCAGGCAGCCGGAGCTCAGCGACGCGACCCTGGAGCGCGCCATGGTGCTTTCCAAGCTGGACGCCCTGGCCTTCGCACTGATGGTCGGCCTCGGCGAGGCCTACTTCCTGGCGGACGGCGTGCGCCTCGGTGCGAGCCCCATGCAGATCGCCCTCCTGGTGGGCCTGCCACTGGCGATCGGCGCCCTGGGCCCGATCCTCTCCCTGCGGCTCATGTGGCGCTTCGGCCGGCGCAAGCCCGTCGTGCTCGGCGCGGCCAGCGTGCAGGCCTCGCTGCTGTTCCTCTTGGCCTGGCTCTCCACCAGCGGGCGCGCCACGACCCAGCTCCTGACCCTCGTCACGATCGCCTACCAGGTCTGCGGCCAGTGCAGCGGCACGGCGTGGAGCTCGTGGTACGGCGACCTGGTGCCGGGCGCGAGCCGCGGTCGCTACTTCGCCTCGCGCAACCGCGTGGCCTACGCAGGCACGCTCGTCGGGCTGGTCCTGGGCGGCCTGCTGCTGAGCCAGTTCGAGCAGTCCCGAGCCGGCGTGGCGGGCGCCATAGGGGGCACCGGCTTCGGCCTCGCCTACCTGGCCGCCGGGGTCTGCCGCGTCGCCTCGACCGCCCTGCTCGCCGTGTCCGCGGAGGGTCGCTTCCTCGGCGTCCCCAACCGCGCCCACGTCGGCCGCTTCCTGCGCACCGAGCGCGGCTCGAACGCCTGGCGCCTGATCCTCCTGGTCGGCCTCTTGCAGGTGACGGTTTTCGTGTCCTCGCCCTACTTCAACCCCTTCATGCTGGAGGAGCTGGAGTTCACCTACATCGAGTACATGCTGGCCTCGGCCGTGGTCGTGGCCGTGAAGACCCTGGTGCTGCCGCTCTGGGGTCGCTCGATCGACACGAACGGGGTCCGCCGAACCCTGGTCGTGGGCGGCGTGCTGGTGGCGTTGATCCCGCTGCCGTGGGTCTTCGCGAACGGGCTGGTCGTGGTGCTGTTCTGCCAGACCCTCTCGGGTGCGGCCTGGGCCGGCTTCGAGGTCGGCCACTTCTCGATGCTGCTCGAGCTGGGCTACCGCCGCATGCGCCCGACGGTCTTCGCCGCCCAGAGCCTGGTCAGCGGCTCGGCCCAGCTGCTCGGCGGGCTCCTCGGCAGCCTGCTGCTCACGACCCAGCTGGGAGCGCGCGGGGTCTTCGCCCTGAGCAGCGGCCTGCGCGTGGTCGTCGTCGTGCTGCTGGTGCGCTTCTTGGTGCGCCGCACGGACGAGGTCCGCCGCAAGCGCCTGCCCGTCCGGCTCGGCAGCTTCCGGCCTGGGACCGGCGTGTCCCAGCGCCCGATCGAGGAGTCCCAGGTCGCCGCTGCCCCGCCCCCAGACCTGGTCGCGGCGGGCAAGGAGTGAGCGCTCTCCCCGGGCCCGGCCCGGTACCTCTTCGATCATCGCCTTGACTTTCGGCACCGCCTGGCCCGCCATCCGGACCTAGGATCAGGGCAGGACCGCCCACCACTCAAGCCCCCCCCTCCAGATCATGACCAGGAACCCGAAGCTGTCCCGTCGCGAATTCCTCCACTCGACCGGCGCCGCCGGGCTCGGACTGACCCTCGCGGGCATGCCGACCAGGGGGCTCGGGGACGGCAAGGTGCGGGTGCTCTCGATCGGCGTCATCGGCACCATCGGCGGCCACGACCGCAGCCAGGTGGCGAGCCACCCGGACGCCGAGATCGTCGGGCTGTGCGACGTGGACGCGGGCGCCCTCGCCCGCGCCAGCGAGGACCACCCCGACGCCTTCACCTGCAAGGACTACCGCGAGGCCTTCGAGCTGCACGCCGACAAGTTCGACGCGGTCCTCGTCGCCACGCCGGACCACTCCCATGCGCCGATCGCTCTGACCGCACTGGCCCACGACAAGCACGTCTATGGGCAGAAGCCCCTGGTGCACCAGCTCGAGGAGCTCTCCCTGATCCAGCGCGCGATCGAGGCCAAGCCACAGCTCGTGACCCAGGTCGGCAACCAGCGCATGGTCTATCCCGGCCGTCGCGCCGCTGTGGAGATCCTGCGCTCGGGCGCCCTGGGCAAGGCGATCGAGGCCCATGTGTGGACCGGCGCGCCGAACCCCGGCAGCTACTTCAACTTCGAGCGCGTGATCAGCGAGCCCACCGAGCCGCCGGCGGACCTCGACTGGGACCTCTGGCTCGGGCCTGCCGCCGAGCAGCCCTACCGCGAGCTGCTCGCGCCGGTCCAGTGGCGCTCGTGGTGGGACTTCGGCACGGGCGGCCTGGGGGACTGGGGCGTGCACGTGCTCGACGTGATCTTCTTCGGGTTCGACGAGCTCGTCTCTCCGATCGCCGTGCAGACCTTCGCGCCCTATGCCGCCGACGAATTCCACCCCTACCCGTGCAGCTCGACGATCACCTATGCGGTCGACTCCGAGCGCTTCGCCAGGCACCACTTCCCGATCCACTACCGCGACCGCAGCCAGGCCCCGTCGCGCGCCTCGCTCGGCCTCCCCGCCGGGGACTGGCCCGACAGCAACATGACCATCATCGTGCACGAGGGCGGCATCCTGGCCCTGACCGCCGGCGGCCGCCTCGAGGTCTGGCGTGACGGGGTCATGACCGACGGCATGGCCATGCCCGGCCTGCCCGAATTCCCCGGCCTCAACCACTGGCACGCTTGGGTCGACAACATCGTCGGCCGCGACACGGAGCTGCGCACGCCCTTCGCCGACGGGGTGCGCATCACCGAGGCCGCGCTGCTCGCGGTCAAGGCCGCGCGCTTCCCGAACCAGGAGCTGCGCTGGGACCGCGCCTCCTTGAGCTTCACGAACCACAGCGAGGCCACCGACACGATCGTGCGCCGCGAGTACCGCAGCGGCTTCGCTCCTCCCGAGGTGGGCTAGGCCCCGGTTCGGGGCCGTCGGCATGGAACACGAAGCGAGCTACGACTGTGCCTCCTGCGGCGAGGAGATCGTGGTTCCTGTCGAGCCCTCCGGCGGGCGGGAGCAGCACTACGTCGAGGACTGCCCGGTCTGCTGCAACCCGATGGAGCTGCACGTGCGGTTCGAGGACGACGGCTCGGTCAGGGTCCACGCCACCCGCGAGTAGCACCACTCTTTTGCCGCGCCAGACCTCCCAAGGATAGGAAGCGCCGCCGGGATCGGCGAGATCGCTTGCAGGCTCCCCAAAGCCTTGGTATGAGGGGATCGAGTGCGAGGCCGCAGCCCGGTCCTGCACGCTGCTCGCCATGCAAGCCATTCCTCCCTTGGACCCGATCCTGGTCCTCCATGAGTTCCTGACGGACTCGCCCCATCCGGTGCTGGTCGTGGGCCACTCCGGGCTGGTGCGCACATCGAACGAGGCTGCGCGGCAGGCCTTCGAGTCCAACGACCTCGCGGGCTGCACCATCGAGAGCCTGTGCAACGCCCAGCTCAACGCGCAGCAGGAAGGCGTCGCTCTGCAGTGCACGTCCACGACCGGGCGGCACTTCCTGGCCCTGGTGACGACCCTCGCCGTCAACTCAGGCGGCGAGCCAGCCTTCCTCCACATGCTGCGCTGCACCGAGGGCTCACCACGCATCGACGGGAACCTGGAGGCCTGCCTGATCGAGGTCGCGCGCTCGCCCACCTTCGTCGCGGGGGACTTCCAGGTCGCCGCGCAGCTGCTCACCAGGGCTGCAGGCCGGGCGCTCGGCGTGGCGAGCTGCAGCGTCTGGCTGCTCGAGGACGAGGGAGCCACCCTGCGCTGTGCCCAGCAGTACGAGCTCAGCACGGACACCGACAGCCGTGGCGCGACCCTCACAGCGGCCGAGTACCCGGCCTACTTCCGCGCGCTCGAGTCCGGCCGCGCCCTGCCGACCTTCGACGCGCGCAACGACCCGCGCACCAGCGAGCTGTCCGAGTACCTGGAGACCCACGGGGTCGAGTCGATCCTCGACGCGGTCATCCGCGTCTCGGGCCGCATGGTCGGCGTGGTCTGCTACGAGCACCAGGGCGGGCAGCGCATGTGGAGCAACGACGAGGTGACCTTCGCCGCCGAGATGGCCGACCAAGCCGCCCATGCCTACCTCTTGGCCGAGAAGCGCTCGACCCAAGAGGAGCGCGACCGTTTGAGCGAAGAGCTGCAGCGCTCCCAGAAGCTGGAAGCTGTCGGACGCCTCGCCGGCGGCGTCGCCCACGACTTCAACAACCTGCTCTCGGTCATCCTCGGCTACGCGGACCTCGGCAAGATCTCGGCCAACTCCGAGACCGCCGACTGCCTCGACGAGATTCGCTCCGCGACCCAGCGGGCTGCCAAGCTGACCAGCCAGCTGCTCAGCGTTGGCCGCCAGCAAGTTCTGCACGCCGTCGACATCGACCTCAACGAGCTCGTGCGCGGCGCCCTCGACATGCTCGGGCGCGTACTCCCCGAGGGCATCGAGCTGAGCTTCCAGGCGGGAGCGCCGGTGGCCACCGTGCACGCGGACGCCGGTCAGCTCGAGCAGGTCCTCTTGAACCTGTGCATCAACGGACGCGACGCCATCGAGGGCCGGGGTCGCATCGCGATCCGCACCTGGATCGAAGAGCGCGGCGGCGACGGATCGTGGGTCAAGCTCGAGGTCTCCGACGATGGCAGCGGCATCCCCCAGGGCGTGCTCGACCACATCTTCGAGCCCTTCTTCACGACCAAGGCGGCCGGCGAGGGCTCCGGGCTTGGGCTCTCGATGGTCTACGGCATCGTCAACCAGCACGGTGGCGACGTGACCGCGAACAGCGAGCTCGGCGTGGGCTCGACCTTCCGGGTTCGCCTGCCCCTGGTCACCTCGTACCAGGCCAACCCGGCCACCCCCCCCAGGCCTTCCCAGGCCAACGGCAGCGGTGGCCTGCATCTGGACACCCCGTGCCGGCTGCTGCTCGCCGAGGACTCGACCGAGATCCGCGTCCTCAACCACACCGCTCTGGTGGCGGCCGGCTTCGAGGTCGAGGTCGCCGAGGATGGCGCCAAGGCCCTGCACCGCTTCAAGTCCGACCCCCGAGCGTTCGACCTCGTCGTGCTCGACGTGATCATGCCGGAGCTCAACGGTCCCGATGCGCTGGTGGTCATGCGCTCCCTGAGGCCGGAGCTGCCGGCGATCTTCACCACCGGCTATGGCTCCGAAGCCCTGTCCGATCTCGCCCTCGAGCAAGACTCCTACCAGGTCCTGCACAAGCCCCACACCCCCCGCGAGCTCGTGGCGCTCGTCCGGCGCCTGCTCTCCACCGCGCCTAGTAGCTGAGCAGCGCTTCGAGCTTGTTCGCCTGAACGATCCAGGCTCCAACGACGCTCTGGGCGGGCGAGGACTTGGCGAGCCGCTTGACCTCGTTGACCTCGGCCATGCGCGCGGCCAGGTTGTCGGCGCGGCGCGTGCGCAGCTCCTTGACCGTGTCGACGCCCGCCGCCTCGAGCAGCTCGGCGTACTGGCAGCCGATGCCCTTGATGCGCATCAGGTCGGCCAAGTTGCTCCAGCCGAGGAGCAGCCTCTCGGGGATGTTCGTGCGCTCGGCCGTGGCCACTCGACCGGACTTCGACCCGCAGGCCTCGAGCAGCGACTCGGTGTCGCGGATCCCGGCGGCAGCCAAGAGCTCGCCGTAGGCCGGGCCGATGCCTTCGACGTCTTCGATCTGGTAGTTCATCTCACTCTCTCCGGGAGGTGGCCCCCATGGGCTCAATGGGTAGGAAACGCACGCACAGGGGGCTTGCGAGCCTCAGGGTGCCCATCGAGGATAGGAGGCCCCGGGATCTGGGGGGGTGACGATTCCGTGAGCAAGGCTGCAGGCTCTAGGGGTACTCGGGGGGAGGGCTGGGCTACCTTGGAGCCATCAAGCAGCAGGAGGAATGGCGGCGACTCACCGGGGAACGGGACCGCCAAGGCACCGCCGTTCGGCACGAGCAGCGGCGCGAGCGGCCACTCCACCTTGCGTAGGTCACCAGGACTGCGGCTCGCTTCCGTTGACGTCGGTCGAGGTCGGGACCGAACCAAGCCGTCCCCTATGAGGGAGACGGCCAAGAGAAGCGCCGCGGAGTCCAAGCGCTTCGTGGTCCCAGGCATGCTGGGGCCGTCCACGAAGGAGGCGCGCACGCCCATGCGGAAGCCGCCTCTTCTGGCAACCTCGGCCGAGGCTCGTCGACATCGAGTCGGATCTGGTCGAAGGGCAGCCCGAGCCGCTCGCCGAGCTCCCCTTGCAGCGCCAGGTCGAGGGCCACGAGCACTGCGAAGTCCCAAGCGGCCAGGACGACGTGCCCCATGACGACGGACTTGGCGCGCGCCCCGAGAGCGACCCGCGCCCAGATCGTGCCATCGCCCTAGGCACTCTCGAGGTCGGCATGGCCCTGCACCTCGCGAGCCATCTGGAAGCGGACCGGAATCCCGCGGGTAGCTAGGCCGGGGCCCACGAGGTCGAGCTCGCCGGCGTGCCTTCTTGGACCAGAGCCGCGAGGACCTCGAGCTTCCCAGCCTGCGCTGGTTCGTCACCCAGCAGCCCCCCCATCGCTCACGAGCGGGTTGACCTGATCGAAGTCACCGCCGTCATCACCATGATGCCCGCCGACGACCCGCGCTGCCCCATGTCCGCGCCTTCGCCCCCGGCGCGCTGACCGCCCGCAGGTGGCAGGCCGACCACTGAGTCGAGCCTTCCGGCTGGAATCCACAGGCTCCTCCGCACAGCCACCGATGTCAGCTCCCTCGAGGAGTGCCTCGCGAGCCCTGGCTTGATCCATCCTGTCACCATCGACCCGGACAACGAGGTGCTGGCCGCCACTCGCCGCTCCCTGGCCGCGCGGGAGCTGGGCTGGGAGCAGCTCCTTCTCCACGTGGTCGACCGCGAGGCGCTCGTCCAGGAGCGGCGCTCGATGGACCCGGGAGTCCCGCCAGGTGCTCTCCCCCATGAATCCTGCCGACCGCTCTGCCAGGCGTATCCTCATCGAGGAGCTGCACCAAGCGTGTCCCGAGCAGCGCAAGGTCAAGAACTAGCTGGTCACCTTGAGGGCAACCTGCTCCAGTACTTCGAGATGATGAGCGTGGACCAGCAGGGCGAGCACGACCCAGGAGCCGAACAACATGACCAACGAACGCTTCTTCCCCATAGGAACGCCCGGCCAACCCTGGTCGGACGCTGAAAAGGTCCAGTGGTTCGAGAGCTGCTACGTCCAGCGCAGCTACCGGGATGACCTGCAGAGCCGCCTGGACGCGCTCGACGAGTCCCTAGAGGTCTGGCAGCACGGCGCACTCTCGCTCGACCCGGCCCGGTACCCGCTACTCGCAGCCAAGAGCGTGAGCCCGCGCGCGGATGCTCCCTGGGCGCTCATCACCGGGGGCGTCCACGGCTACGAGACCAGCGGTGTCCATGGTGCCTTGGCGTTCCTGGACCAACATGCCGGCACCTACTGCGAACGAATCAACCTGCTTGTCGTGCCATGCGTGAGCCCCTGGAGCTACGAAGTGATCCACCGCTGGAACCCGCAGGCCATCGACCCCAACCGCTCCTTCGTGGAGGACAGTCCTGCCGAAGAGTCCGCGGCCCTGATGCGGCTGACCCGCGAGCTGGGCGTCGACTTCCTCGTGCACATGGACCTGCACGAGACGACAGACAGCGACGAGGACGAGTTTCGGCCCGCCCTCGCGGCACGCGACGGGCAGCCCTTGGAGCCCGGCCTGATCCCCGATGGGTTCTATACGGTCGGCGACAGCGACAACCCGCAGCCCGAGTTCCAGGCCGCCATCGTCGCGGGCGTGGAGCAGGTGATCCACATCGCTCCGCCCGACGCCAACGGCGAGATCATCGGCTCGAAGGTCACCCAGCACGGCATCATCAACTACCCCTACCGCCCGCTCGGTCTCTGTGCCGGCGTGACCAACGCCCGCTTCACGAGCACGACCGAGGTCTACCCCGACAGTCCGCTCGTCAGCGACGAGATCTGCGTGGAGGCGCAGGTCGCCGCCGTCCGCGCCGCACTGGACCACGCCTTGGCCCACGTCGCAAGCTAGGGACCGGACCGCGGTAGGTCGTCATCGAGCACGCGCTACGAACCAGTCCGTGGCGCTAGCGAGCGCTGCTTCACGCTCTCCTCGGAGAGCGTGGTGGCCTCGAGGGCCCACACAGGATCCCCCATGGCCTCGATCTCTCCGTCGGAGACCTCGCCCCGGACAGGGCTGCCGCCCACAGCTCCCGCGCGCGAGCCTGCCCTTGGAGCCAATCGGCCTTGGCCAATGCACCCGATTCCCCCCTGGCTCGATCACCCTGTGCTTTGAAGCGCCTCCACCTCCACCACTTCGCACAGGACGCCATGGGCGACCATGGGACCTCGAACACCCACGCCAAGTGCGGGACGCGGCCACCGGGCTCCGCGGTCCAACAAGAAAGAGAGGACCGAGCCCATCTGGGCCCAGTCCTCTCTTGAGTGGTAGCGGGGGTAGGATTCGAACCTACGACCTCCGGGTTATGAGCCCGACGAGCTTCCAGACTGCTCCACCCCGCGGTGTGTTGGGTGGGGATTGTAGGACCTTGTCGAGCGGGCACAAGGGCGCATCTCCCGGAATCTTGGGAAAGGCCCCTGGGGGGCCATTGGCCTCAGCCGTTGTTGCCCACGGGCGGCGGGCCGGTGGACTCGACAACCGGCTCCTCGGGGGCGGGGATCGGGTCGGGCACCTCGGAGGCGACCACCGCGTCGGTGGCCTCGGACAGCTCGGTGCGCAGGCGCACCAGCTCGCCGAGGGACGCGGCGTCTCCTGTGAGCCCGCTCCAGGCGCTGGACTCGGTCCCGGTCTCGGCGGTGCTGGCCTCGGCCGGCAGGCCCTCGAACAGGGACGAGGCCTCGGCGAGCACGTCGAGGTCGGCGAGGGTCCGGGCCCGGCTCGCGAGGCTGCGCAGGTCCTCCAGGCGCACGGCGGGCGGCTCCTGGTGCCAGGACTCGTGGGACACGAGCGCGCGCGAGTAGCGCCAAGCGGCCTGGTCCCCCGCCGCGTCCTTCCGGTTCTGGGCCAGCAGCCCGGCGGCGCGCAGGTCGACGGTCTCGAGCAGACCCTCCCGGTTCGACGCGAACAGCTTCTCGAAGTCGTCGAGGGCCGCGAGGTCCCCGGTGCCAGCGAGGAAGCGCGCCCGCGAGCGCTGGACGAGCAGCCGGAAGTTCGGGTTGTCGTGGTCGGCCGCGCCTTCCTCGGCGCGCGTGAAGTTCTCGAGCACCCGCACCTTGAGCTTCTGGGCCTCGCCGTTGCCCTTGGCCGCGGCGACGTCCGAGAGGAACAGGGCGGTCATCAGCGCTTGGTCCCCGGGCTTGTACTTGTCGTTGCTCCCCATGCGCTTCACATGGACCTCGACCAGTCGCTCCAGGAACTCGACGCCGCCGGGCATCGCCCGCGCGAGGTCGACGCCCTGGGCGCGCAGGGTCGTGGCCCAGTGAGAGATCACGTAGTGGGCCGAGCCTTCCAGGGGTCCGACCTGCTCGACGGAGAGCTCGGCCACCAACGCCAGGGCCCGGGTCCGGCGCGAGACCTGCCCCTCCTCCACCGCCACGTCCCAGAGCGCGCGCGCTCCGTCCAGCACCAGCAGCGGGTCCCCATGGGCGAGGTTGCTGATCAGGCGCGCCATCGCCGCCTCGCCGGCAGCGTCGCGGCCGATCAGCTCGTCCAGGCCCTCGAGCGCCAGCACGCGGCGCAGGGTCTTGGCCGTGCCATGGCGACCGAGCAGCGCGAAGAGCGCGTCCTTCAGCTCCGGGCCTTGCTCGTCATCGAGGCGCGCGACGAAGGGCGTCAGGTCGCGGCCCACGAGGAAGGGGTCGAGGGACTCCTCGGCCAGGAGCTCGAGCGCGGTGCGGCGCAGGTCCGCTTCGGGCCGCGCGAACTCGGCGACCAGGCTGTCCACGGTCGGGCCGAGCACCTCGGGCCCGGCATCGCCGCGGCGGGCGAAGCGCCCGACGGCGCCCAGCAGCGCGAAGCGCAGCTCGGTGGTCAGTCCGGCGTCCTCGGCGGCGAGCAGCTCGTTCACCAGCACGAGGCCGTCGGCCGCGGCGACCTCGGGCAGGATGCCGGCGGCCACGACGCGCACCGAGGTCGCCGCTCCGCCGTCGCGCAGCAGCTTCTCGAGGGGCCCGACCAGCTGACCGCCGGACAGGCGCTGTGCCGTGGCCAGGTCGCCTCCGCCGCCACGCAGGAGCGACTCGACCGCGCGCAGCACGCCGAGGGCCACATCGGGATCCTGGCTGTCGTCGACGCCTTCGGGCAGGGCGCGCTCGACGAGCTTGGCCATCAGGTCGGCGGCGTGCTCGAGCGAGTCCTCGGCCGGGAAGCTCCCGGTCCAGGGCAGGCGCGCGAGGCCGGTCGCGACGAGCAGCTCGACCCCTGTGGTCG
>JARGPD010000049.1:15782-29942 GCA_029212845.1 Planctomycetota bacterium | reverse complement strand
GTCGTGCTCAGCCCGCTGCGCTTCGTGAACGCCTGGACGCTTGGCGGCAGCCTGGTGGCGGTGGCGCTCGCGGGGCCGCTGCTCGGTCGCACGTGGGGCGCGGCGAGTGGAAGCGAGCCGGCGGAGCAGGACGACAGCGACCTGGGCGCGACGGATGGCGCGACGAGTGCCAGCTCGATGCACTCGGATCGCGCCGACTCGACCCACGATCGAGCGAGCACCGCCCGCGCGGCGACCTCGCGCGCCGGCTCCCCCTCCGCGCTCCGCGACTGGCTCTGGTTCCTACCCGCGCTCTTGGTCGTCGGCCTGACCGTGCACCTCGCGCTGTTGCGTCCCGCCTGGAACGTGGACGCCCAGCGGCGCTGGGTGCTGCACGGCCAGTGGACGGCCGAGTACGACACCGCGACCCCGGCCGAGCTCGAGCTGCCCGCCATGGCCGCCAGCCACCCGAGCTACCCGCCGCTGGTCACCGGCCTGGTGGCCCTGGCCCTGGACCTCGGCGCCGACCGCAGCCTGGGCGTGCGGCCGCTCTTCCCGCCCTTCCTGCTGGCCCTTTTGGCCGTCGTCTTCGGCTTCGCGCGCCGCCGCGCCGGGCCCCTGGTCGCGGGCGCCACCACCCTCGCCCTGGCCCTGGTGCCGGCCTTCTCGCACACCGACCGGCTCGGCCTCGGCGCCGGTGCCGCCCACGCCGACATCGCCCTGGCCGCCTACCTGACCGCCGCCGCCGCCCTGGTCCTGGCCGGCCTCGACCGCGGTCGCCACCCCGGCCCAGGCGAGCCCAACCTCGGCCGCCTGTGCCCGCCCGGCGCCTGGTCGGTGGCCGCCCTCGTGGTCGTCGGGGCCGCTTGGACGAAGAACGAGGGCCTGGTCTTCGTGGCCGCCATGCTGCTGGGCAGCGCGGTCTGGAGCCTCCTGTTCGGCAGCCTACGCCGCCACGCCCAGGCCCTCGCGGGCCTGACCCTCGTCGCCATGCTCGCCGGCGCGGCCTGGAAGCTTGTCGCCCGGGACATGCCGGTCGCCGAGGGCGAGGACTACGTCTCGGGCTCGATCCTGGCGGTCGTGGTCGAGGGGCTCGACCGCCTACCGACGATCCTCGCGCGCCTGGGCACCGAGTTCACCGACCTCGGCCTGTGGGGCCCCGCCTGGCTGGTCGGCCTGACCCTGGCCCTGGTCGCCAGCCTGCTGCCGCGCCCGAGCGCGCCCCTCGCCCGGCGCCTCCTGCCGACCCTCTGGCTGGCCGGCGGGCTCGCGCTCGTGGTCGCCGCCTACATGGCCACCGGCTGGAAGGACAGCCGCTACGAGACCCTGATGGACGTCAGCCTCGCGCGCCTCGTCGCCCACCACCTGCCGCTGGTCGCGCTGCTCTTGGTCGAGGCGCTCACGCGGCCGGCCAGCACCCCCGACTGAGCCCGCCCACGAAAGAGGGCACGCCGACCGAGGTCGGCGTACCCTGCTCGATGGCCCTTGGCCTTGCCGAGGGTCGCTCGTCAGGTCTAGTCGGCGAGGGGGTTGTCGCCGGTCCAGAACTCGACCGAGTTGAAGATGACGATGTCACCCAGGAGGGCGAAGTTGTAGACGGGCACGATCCAGAAGGCCAGGTGCACGGCTTCCTGAGCCCACTTGTTCTCGGACACGTTCTGGTTCCAGTCGTGGATGCCGTTGAACGCTTGGTTGGTGCCGATGCAGCTGGAGTTCATGAGGCCAAGGGCGAGGACGCCGGCGGCGAGGAGCTTCTTCATGTTGCTTGTTCGTGTAGGGGTTTGGGGGCCAGCGCTGCGTCGTTGCGCGGCGCTAGCGGGGACCTAGCTCATGGATTTCGAAGCTGCGTTTCAAGTGACGATCCGGTTCCAGGGCCGAATCCAAGGGAGCGCTGCCGCCCGAATCGGCTGCCCCGGGGGCGCGAAGCAGGATCGGAACCCGGTCGCGCGCGGTTAGGATCGAAGCATGAGGCGTCCTACTTCGTGCGCGCGGCGCGGCCGCTCCGTGGCCATCGGCCTGGTGCTGGTGGCCGGATCCCTGGCCTGCAGCGGCGACTCGGCGTACCCGCCGACGGTGCTCGTCACCCCCACCGGGGTCTTCGACGAAGGTGGCGGCAACCACGCTCCGCCGGCGCCGCCGACCCTGCTGAACGGCCGGCGGGTCTGGGGTCTGACCCGCGTCGAGGCGGCGGACGGCGAGCACCTGTTCTTCGACATGCTGTGCGATCGCGACGACGCAGGCGGCAACTTCGACGTGCTGCACCGGCTGCCGGACGGGCTGACCCGCAGCCTCCACAGCGAGTCGCGCCACGAGGGCCTCTTCGAGGCCAACATCAGCGCCGCGGCCGGCCCGGACGGGCGCCTCTTCGCCGCCTGGGAGCTGGGCAGTGCCGACTGGGGCCACGGCGAGGCCCTCCGGGAAGCGCGCTCGATCGCCATGGCCACGACCCGGGGGGCCGCCAACTGGTTCCGGGTGCCACTGCCAGCGATGGAGGTCCTGGCCGCGCCCGACCTGGCCCTCGACGCGCGCTTCGGCGGGCTGCCCACCGCGCCCGACGGCCGCGCGGTCGAGGCCCCGCGCCTGGTCGTCGACGCGGGCGGCATCCCCTGGCTCTTCTTTCGCTACCTCACGCGCTGGATGCCGCTCGACCACGCCCGCCAGAGCGACGGCGCCGGGGGCTCGAACCGGCGTGCCGCCTGGCGCATCCGGGCCATGGCCCTGACCGACGCGGGCTGGACCGAGCCCATCGAGCTGCCGCGCTCGGACGGGCCTGCCGACGGCGGGCTCGAGCTCGAGCCGCTGCCCGGCGGCGGCGTGGTTGCCCGCTGGTACACCGACCGCAGGCTCGAGGGCCTGGCCAAGGCCCTCGCCTGGGAGGACGCCCTGCCCCAGAAGGGCGGCTGGCTGTCTGCCGAGCTGCGGCTCGAGGGCCCGGCCGACCCGCCCACCGATCTCGAGCCCGAAGAGCGGCGCATCGACACGCTCGCCGTCACCCTGGAGCCCGACACCGCGCCCGAAGGTCCCGCCTACCGCGATTCGCTCCCCGCGGGCGGCCAGCTGCTCTTCGCCGACCTGCACCGCCACACCGACGGCTCGCGCTGCAAGATCGAGGAGGACGGGACCCTGCTCGACCAGTACCGCTATGCGGTCGAGGTCGGCGGCCTCGACGTGCTGGCCGTCACGAACCACTTCCAGCACGCCACCGACGCCACCTGGCAGCGCGAGCGCGACGCGGCGGACGGCTTCGACGGGCTCGCGCTGGACCCTAGCCCCTTCGCCTGGAACCCAGCCAGCGAGCAGCTCGAGCGCCACCACCGCAGCTTCGTGGCCCTCTACGGTTACGAGCGCGCCCTGCCGATCGGGCACTGGACCATGGTCGCCAGCCTGGTCGAGGAGGGCGCCGACCCCGCGAGCCTGGACGAGGCTCCCTTCGTGCCCTTCCGGCCGCGCTTCCTGTGGGACGAGCACGACCCCGCGACCTGGCTCGCGATGCCGCACCAGATCGCGGACAGCGCCGCGCCGCTCGACTGGCGCACCGACTCCGACCGCGCCCCGGTCCACGGCTCGGCCTTCGAGCCCCTGGCCGAGCTCTACCAGAGCCGCCGCGGCAGCTACGAGGTGCGCGGCGGCTGGCTCGAGGACCTGGGCGTCGCGGAGCAGGCCCCGCGCCTCATGGACTTCCTGAACCAGGGGCGGCGCTTCGGCTTCGGGGCCTCGAGCGACCACACGACCACCTCGCGGGCCTACACCGGCATCCGCTTGCTGCCCGGCGAGGCGCCCAGCCGCGCGACGGTGATCGCGGCCCTGCGCGCCCGGCGCACCTTCGCCGCGACGGCGCGGCTGGACCTCGACGTGCGCCTCGACGGCTACCCCATGGGCTCGGTCGTCCCGGCCTCGGGGGACCCGCAGCTCGCCTTCGAGGTCGACCTGCAAGGCACGGGCGACCGCCTGGCCCAGGTCGAGCTGGTCAAGAACGGCGTGGTCGTGCAGCGCGCGAGCGAGCTCACCATCGAAAACGGGGTGCACCGCAAGGGCCGGCTGACCCTGCGGCTCGGGCGCTCGGTTCAGGACCAGGTCACGACCCTGACCTCGAAGGACAGCCTGTTGACTCCGGAAACCCCGGGGGCTGCCTTTGGCGAGGTCACCGGCCTGGGGCTCGAGGCCGACGATGCGCTCGAGGTCTCCGAGCTGGCCCTGGAGCTGCGCTCGGTCCTCGACACCCGCGACGAGGACGGCCTGACCGCCGAGGTCACCTGGGAGGCCGGCGCGCGGATCGAGCTGGCCTTCGACCACCCCAAGCAGCGCACGGAGCGGTCCGAGGACCTGGACGAGCTCGCCGCCGCCGGCTCGACCGGCGTGTTCCGGGTGCGCGGGGGCCGCGCGGAGCTGCGGCTCGACCCGCCCGCGGCCGGGTACCTGGGACGCGAGCGAACCACCTGGGCGCCCGGCCCCCTGGTGCCGGGGGACTGGCTGTACCTGCGCTTGGTGACGACCTCGGGAGAGGCCGCCTGGACCTCGCCGTTCTTCGTCGAGTAGAGCTTCGTCCTGGGAGGTGGCCCCACCCGGGCCCGAATCGGCACATCCCGGCAGCCGCGACAGGGCTGAGGCCCCCTGGGCCCGGAGATCACCCCTAGCCCCGGTCGACCGGCCCCCAACCTATGATGGGGTCCGCATCCGGCGCCCCGGCCGACCCGGCTCCAGTTCGATGCGCGTAAGGCCGACCCTGGGCTATCGGACCAGCCACCCGTTCGAGTAGCTTGGAACCTTCGAACTCGCCCCGTTCCCGGAGCCCAGCCATGTCCACCTTGCTCTTGAGCCTCGTCCTCTCGGCCAGCGCCGGCGCCTCACCGGCCGCCGCGCCCGTCGAAGTGCCGCTGACCTTCCGCACGTTCCGCGAGTGGGACGTGAGCCTGCCCGCCGAGCAGTTCCTGCCGCTCGGCAACCTGCTGCCGCTGTTCGGCACCGATGGCCTGGCGGTCGGCGTGGGCGAGGGTGGCCTGTCCTTCGACCGCGACGGGGACGGCACCTTCGACGCGACCGTCGCCGACACCGACCCGGAGCACCCGACCCGGCTGCTCACCTTCCGGCTGAACACCGACGCGGGCGTGCGCGACTTCGCCGTGCGCGCCGCCAACCAGGGCCGCTGGGTGTTCGCCCCCGCCGGCGCCGTCGAGGGCCGCATCGGCAAGACGCGCTTTTTGGTCTTCGACCAGAACGGCAACGGCCGCTTCGACGACTATGGCCAGGACGCGATGATCGTCGGCCGCGGCAAGGCCGCCGGCTTCCTCTCGCGCACCGTCGTCGTCGACGGCGCCCTGAAGAGCTTCTCGATCGAGCCCGACGGCAGCGCCGCCTTGATCAGCGACTTCGCCGGAGAGACCGGCAAGCTCGACCTCGGCGTCGACCTCGAGACCCGCGCCAAGCTGCGCTCGGTCGTCCTGATCGACGAGGCCACCCAGAACTCCTTCGAGCTCTCGGCCAGCCTCGTCTCCGAAGGCGGCCTCGACCTGCCCGTCGGCAAGTACACCCTGCACTCGGGCGAGCTGGTGCTCGGCAAGAGCCACGCGACCCTCGCCACCGGCCGCGCCGGCGCGATCGAGGTCACCTCGGGCAGCACCACGTCCCTCGCCTGGGGCGGGCCGGTGAAGGCCGAGTTCGCCTACCAGCGCAGCGGCGGCCAGCTCCAGGTCGGCCCCAGCGACATCACCTACTTCGGCCGCGCCGGCGAGCAGTACTCGGACTTCATGCCGCTCGGCTCCTCGCCGCAGTTCGTCGTCAAGGACCGTGCTACCGGCGAGACCCTGGTCGACTTCGTCTTCCCCGGCAACTGCTGAGGCATCGGCTTCGCGCCGGCCACCGTGAGTGTGCCGGCCAAGGCTGACATCGTCGTGACGATGACCGCCGACAACTGGGCCTTTGGCGAGGTCACCGGGGCAGCTCGGACCCAGGGCTACCCCGGGGAGCCCCCCCCAACACGGGGGCGCGCACTGGAGCCCACCAGGGCGCGCCCCGGTCGTGTTCTTGGCTCGGCGCGCCCGGTAGTCGCCCCCCTGAAACCAGTTAGTACCTGTGCTGGCCTTCCCTTTTAAGGGACCTCTGCCCAAGATCGGCGCTCCGCCCAGGCCCGCCGCCCGACGACCATGATCCGACCTCGACTGCTGCTGACCGCGCTCGCCGCCCTGGCACCCTTGGCGCTGCCTGCGCGCGCCCAGGACGGGCCCCCGAGCTCGCCCTATGCGGTGCGCGACGCGGTCTTCAACGGCGGTCCCCAGGCGCGCCTGCCCGTCCGGCAGATCCAGGGTCGCCTGGTGGTCACCTGCGACCTGTCGACCTCCCAGCGGCGCATCCCGGCCAACCTGTTCCTGGACTTCGAGTCGCCCTCGACCTTGGAGCTGCACAACCAGGCCGCGGCCGGGCTCAAGGCCGAGAGCCAGAGTGGCGCCACGATCCCGATCACCGTGCACCTGCCCGGCCTCGAGTTCTCGGTCGAGCGCCGCCAGATCGGCGACGACCCAGCCCTCGACCGCTTCACCAAGTGGCACTCGATCGAGCTCGGCGAGACCGCGGTCGTGGGCACCCTCGGCGGCAAGCTCTTCGCGGACTTCCATGTCACCTTCGACCTCGCTTCCGGCGAGGTCGTGCTCGAGCCGCGCCTCGAGGATGGCGCACCGAGCAAGCTGGGCAGCCTGCCGTCCGGCACCACCGAGCTGGCCGTCGAGGTCCGCGACGGCCTCGTCTGGCTGCCCGCGAGGCTCGGTCCGGAACGCATCGCTGGCGCCTACGCCCTGGGCTCGGGCAGCTTCGACACGACCATCGACGCTGGCATCGCCGCCGACCTCGGCCACCCCGCCGGCGACGTGCGCCCGCTGATGGTCGGCGACTACGACCTGTCCGAGCGCCTCGCCACGCGCCCCGCCGAGGTGCCCTACCTGCACCCCGACGGCGCCTTCGGCCTGACCGGCCTCGGCCTGCTCGAGGACTTCCGCGTCGAGATCGACCGCATCAACGAGCGCGTCTACCTGACCCCCACCAACGCGCCCGAGTACCCGACGAGCGACCTGGCCTACTTCGAAGCGGTCTGGGACGACTGGGGCCCGCGCGACGACGCGGCCGCCCTCGAGGCCTTCCTGGACGCCTACCCCGATGCGCGCCTGTCCAGCGAGGCCGCCGACGCGCTCTTCGAGCTGCGCCTGTTCGAGGGCGCTGACGAGGCCGCCATGGCCGTCGCCATCGAGTGGGCCGACGCGACGACCCCCAAGGACCTGCGCGCGACCGCGGCCCTCGAGCGCATGTCCTTGGCCGCCTCCCACGGGCGCCCGGACGTGCTGGTCCTGGCCGGCGAGACCGGCATCGAGGCCGGCCGCGACGACCGCTACCCGAATGCGGTCCACGAGATCCACTCCAAGGTCGGCCAGGCCCAGCTCGAGCTCGGCCAGAACCGCGAGGCCTGGCGGCACCTGCTCGCCGCCGCCTTCGGCCTGCCCGACGACGGCATGGTCAAGCTTGGCCTGGGCACCTACTACGAGCGCGACGCCGAGCGCTTCGCCGACGACCCCGAGCGCCATGCGGGGCGCCTGCGGCGGGCCTTCTCGGCCTACGTGCAGGCCTCGATCCACGCCGACAGCGGGCCGCGCGCGATCGAGGCGCTCGTGCGCGTGCAGGAGCAGCTCGAGGGCTCGGTGCTGTCGGTCGACGACGTCGAGCGCCGCATCGCCGGCAAGGTGCGCAACTTCGGCGCCGCGACAACCTTCGAGGAGACGGTCGACAACACCACCGGCAAGGTCGTGCTGGTCGAGTTCTTCACCAACGCCTTCTATGGGGACGAGACCCGCGGCGGCGCGATCGGCGGAGCCCTCTCCCAGGAGGGCCTGATGCAGCACTTCCCCGAGGAGAACGTCGCGTTCCTCTCCTACCACCTGGCCGAGCCCGCGCTCGACCCCTTGACCAACGAGCTGGCCCTCGCGCGGGCGGCCGCCCTCGGTGGGCTCGGCCCGAACGTGCAGGTCATCGACGGGGTCGGCATGCAGCCGGGCGCCGGCAAGTGGCGCGACGCCGAGGAGATCTACTCGCGCGTCAAGAAGGCGATCGCCAAGAGCCTCTTGCGCGAGACCGACTTCGTGCTGGACGTCGAGGCGCGCCTCGAGCCGGCCCTGGGTCCGGGTTCGGGCCGCGTGATCGGCACCCTAACCCTAGACGGCCCCTCCCTCGACGAGGACGGCGACCCTCGGTTCGCGCTGCAGCTGGTGCTTGCCGAGCGCAAGGTCCTGTACCCCGGCAAGAGCGGCGTGGTGATCCACCGGATGGTCGCGCGCGCCGAGCTCACCGGCGGCAGCGAAGCGCTCGGCCCCCAGGGCGGCGTGCTCTTCGACAGCGACGACGACTTCCTCGAGCTCGACTTCCAGGCCGACCTCGACTCGATCCGACTGGCCAACGAGGCCACCCTCGAGGAGCTGATCGACGCCGGCGCCGGTCCGGTGCGGCGCCTCTCGATGGAGCTCGATCCGACCCAGCTGGTGCTGGTCGCCTTCGTGCGCGAGCTCGGCACCGGACAGGTCCAGCAGGCGCTCGTGTTCGAGCCCGACGGCGTTGCCGAGCTGCGCGAGGAGCAACGCTGATGAGCCAGGTCCACGACCCCCTGGTCGCGCAGCTCGACGCCCTCGCGCGCCGCGGCAACCGCGAGCTCTCCGCCAGGCAGGCCTCGGCCGCCTTCGCCGGCGCCGCCGACCGCAGCCTGCCCCTGGTCTGGCTGATCCCGACCTTCGGCCTGGCGGTCGCGCTGATCGACCTGGCCTTCACCGGCAGCCCCAGGCTGGTGCCGCTCGGCGTGCTGTTCCTGCTGGCCCTGCTCGCCCCGCTCGCGTGGTCCGGCGGTGTGGCCCTCGCCGCCTTCTTGGCCCCGGCCGAGCGGCGCTCGGGCCTGCGTGTCGTCGACCACGACCTAGGCCTCAAGGGGCGCCTGCAGGCCGCCGACGAATTCCTCGCCTCGGCCAAGCGCGGCCCCTTCGAGCAGGCCGCGATCGAGGACGCACGCCTGGTCGTGCGCCGCGCCGAGCGCAGCCCGCTCGCCGCCGCCCACGAAGGCTGGCGCCCGAACGAGACCGTCGCCCCGCACCTCGTGGCCGGTGCCCTGGCCCTGGTCGCCTACGGCTGGCTCGGCCTCTCCCTGGCTAGCACGCCCAACACCGCCCCCCTGCCGCCGACCACGGTCGCCGCCGCCGCGCCCGACGCCGACGGGGACGAGCCCACCGAGGCCGAGCGCCCGGCCGTCCCCGAGGAGACGCCGGCCGCCGCCGACAAGGTCCAGAACGACGCGGCGAAGGACGCCTCGGAGGCGCGCCGCGGCGATGCCGCCAAGCAGCTGCCCGACGAGCTGCGCTCGTCCGAGGGCAAGACCGGCAAGGGCAAGAGCGCCGACGCCCAGGGCCAGTCGGCCGCCTCCGAGTCGCGCGGCGCGCCCTCGGGCCAGACGCCCGCGCCCCCGAAGGGCGACCCGAAGAAGGCGCTCGAGTCGAAGCCGCCCAAGAAGAAGGACTCGGCCGACGATCCCCCGCGCCCGCCGAAGGAGGAGGGCGACCCCGGCGGCTCGACCGCCGGCCGCGGCTCGGCCAAGGGCTCGAACCGCAACACCGTCACGTCGAAGTGGTCGGCCAAGGACCAGGTCACGACGCCCGACGACCAGGAGATCGAGGACGACGAGGACACCGACGACGAGGAAGAGGAGCAGGAGAACCGCGGCGGGATGCAGCCGAACCTGCGCGACCGCCGCCCGCCCGTCAGCCGCGACCTGCGCATCGGCTTCGGCAACCAGCCGAACCCCGACGCCAACGGCCGCGGCGGTCCGTCCGAGGCCAAGAAGTCCCGCGGCACCGCCTCGCTCGTGCTCGGCGTGCCGATCCCCGACCGCATCAAGGGCCAGCCGAACCCGGGCCCCACGCGCATCACCCAGGAGCGCGTCGAGCCCTCGCCCGAGGCCCACGACCCGGTCCCCGCGCGCGCCCGCGACGAGCGCAGTCAGCCCGTCGGTGGCACCTCGCGCCCCTCGGCCCCGGGACCGATCGAGCCCTGGATGAACCAACTGATCAAGCGCTACCTCGACGGTCGGCGCGCACGCCCCTGACCCGACCCGGTCCCGACGACCCCGCGCCGAACACGCACTCCCAATCTAGCTTCCGACCATGACCAACGACTCGAACTCGAGCGGTGCCGCCAAGGCCCGCGAGGCCGCCGCCCACTTCCAGACCGTCTACGGCAAGATCCGTGACGAGGTCAACCGCATGATGGTCGGCCAGGCCGACGTCGTCGAGGGCGTGCTGACCGCGCTGTTCGCCGGCGGCCACGTGCTGCTCGAGGGTGTCCCCGGGCTCGGCAAGACCATGCTGGTGCGCAGCCTCGGCGAGGCCGTCGACCTGCACTTCAGCCGCATCCAGTTCACGCCGGACATGATGCCCGCCGACATCCAGGGCACCCAGGTGCTCGTCGACACCGAGGGTGGCGGCCACGAGCTCGAGTTCCGCCAGGGGCCGCTGGTCGCGAACATGGTGCTCGCCGACGAGATCAACCGCGCCACGCCCAAGACCCAGTCGGCCCTGCTCGAGGCCATGCAGGAGAAGCAGATCACCGTCGGCCGGCGCACCATCAAGCTGGAGGAGCCCTACTGCGTGATGGCGACCCAGAACCCCGTCGAGCAGGAGGGCACCTACCCGCTGCCCGAGGCGCAGCTCGACCGCTTCCTGATGAAGCTGGTCATCGGCTACCCGAAGGAGGAGGACTACTCCGCGATCCTCGACCGCACCACCGGCACCACCGAGGTCGCGATCCAGCCCGTCTCCAGCGGCGCCGAGATCAACGAGCTGCGCGCCGTCGTGCGCGACGTGCCCGTCCCTGCCCACGCCAAGCAGCACGCCATCCGCCTGGTCATGGCGACCCAGCCCGGCAGCGACTACGCGCCCCCCGAGGTCGGCGAGTACGTGGCCCTCGGCGCTTCGCCCCGGGGTGCCCAGGCGCTCTTGCTCGTCGGCAAGGTCAAGGCCCTGCTCGACGGCCGCTTCGCCGTCTCGACCGCCGACATCAACGCCGCTGCGCCGGCCGTGCTGCGCCACCGCGTGATGGTCAACTTCCACGCCCTCTCGGACGGCGTCGACACCGACGCGATCATCGCCAAGATCCTGACGGCCGCCGACCAGGCCGCCGTCGCCAGCGCCTGATCCCAAGCCCGAGCACGACGACCATGGTCTCCATCTCCTTCGAGGAGCTCTTCGACCCCCACTTCATGGAGTCCCTGCACCACCTCCGGCTGGTGGCGGGGCGTGTGCCCATGGGGGGTCGCTTCGCGGAGCAGCGCTCGAAGGACCTCGGCCACGGCATCGAGTTCCGCGACTTCCGGCCCTACGCCGTCGGCGACGACCTGCGCGCGGTCGACTGGAACATCTACCGCCGCCTCGGGCGCGTCTTCCTGCGCCTGTTCGAGGAGATGGAGGACCTGCCGGTCTACCTGATGCCCGACCTGTCGCGCAGTGGCTTCCTCGACGAAGCGCCCGGTGACCCGGGCCGCCCCCTGCGCGCGCACGTCGGCCTACGCTGCGCCCTGGCCCTCGGCGCGATCGCCCTCGGCCAGCACGACTCGGTCGGCCTGTTCCCCTTCAGCGACGACGTCCAGGTCGCCATGCGTCCCCAGTCCGGCTCGGGCCGCACGATGACCCTGGCCAAGCAGCTCGCGGCCCTCGAGCCCGGCGGCGGCACGGACCTCGCCCAGTCGCTCAAGAAGCTCGGCGCCATGAACCTGCGCCGTGGCCTGGTCGTCGTGATCAGCGACTTCTTCGACCCCGCCGGCATCGAGGCCGTCACCAAGGCCCTCGGCCGCGTGCGCCACGAGCTGGTGCTGGTGCGGCTGGTGCGCGCCGGCGACGCCGATCCGACCGAGGCCGGTGGGCCCGGCTCGCCCAATTCCATGAGCGGCGACCTGCGCCTGGTGGACGCCGAGTCCGGCGAGACCCGCGACCTGTCGATCACGCCCGAGGCCTTGAACGCCTACCGCTCGGCCTACGCGCGCTTCCGCGACGGCCTGGCCGACTTCGCCCAGCGCCGCCGCGCGGGCCTGGTCGAGCTCGACGTCGACGGCGACATCGTCGAGCAGCTCGGGGCCCTGTTCGAAGGCGGGAGGTACGAGGCATGAGCTTCACCAACCTGTCCGGTGGCGCCGTCGTGCTCGGCGCCCTCGCCCTCGTGGGCGTCGCCTTCCTGCTGCAGCGCCTCAAGGTGCGCCACCGCGAGGTGGTCGTGCCAACGACGCTCTTCTGGCGCGAGGCCCTCGAGCGCTCGGACGCACGCAAGCTGGTCGAGCGCTTCCGCCACCCGCTCTCCTTCGCCCTGATCTGCGCGCTCCTGCTGCTCTTGTGGGTCGCCCTCGCGGGGCCGGCCCCGGACCGGACCCGCGGCACCCACCACCTGGTGCTGGTCGACGGCGGCGCGTCCATGGGGCGCAGCCTCGCGGATGCTGGTGCGGGCCCTTTGGCCGAGCGACGCACGCGCCTCGACGTGGCCCTCGAGCGCGCCGCCGAGCTCGCCGAAGAGCTACCCCGCGCGCGCACCCGCTTCGTGCTGACCGGCGCCGTCCCACGCACCCTGCTGGGCCCCGGCGAGCCGACCGAGCTCCTGGCGCGACGCACCGCCGACCTGGTCGCTGACGCCGCGCCCAGCCGCCTCGCCGCCGAGCTCTTCGAGCTGGTCGAGGCCCATGCACGCGGCGCCTCCCTCGGCTTCCCCCCCGGCGAGCCCGTCTCGGTGCTCGTGCTCGGCGACCTCGACGCGGCCACCGCTGAGCGGGTCCTGGCCCGCGCGGGCGAGCTGACCCTCGAGGCGGTCGAGCTGCCCGGCGAGCTGGCCGCGAACGACGCGATCCTCGGCCTCGGCATCGCGCCCGCCGCATCGGGCGCCTGGGACGCGGTCGACCTGTGGATCTCCACCAGCGGCCCGGCCCCCGCCGTGCTGGTCGGCGGCCAGCCCCGGACCCCGACCCCCGTCGACGGCGGCTTCGCCCTGACCGACCTCGGCGCCAGCGGCGCGCTGGTCGAGGTCTCCCTGCCGGCCGGCGACGGCCTCGGCCTGGACGACACAGCCGCCCTCTACCTGCCACGCCGCGAGCGCCTGGTGGTCGCCCTCGACCCGGCCCTGCCGGCCGAAGCGGCCGGGCCCCTGCGCGCGGCGGTGATCGCCGACCCCGGGCTGGACCTCTTGGGCGTCACCACCGGCGACGCCGACGTCGCGATCGCCTTCGCGCCCGCGGGCCCGCTCGTGCCGGCCAGTCTGCCGACCCTGCGCATCACCGAGGACGCCGACCTAGCCGTCGTCGCCACGCGCCCCCCGGGGACCGCGCCCTTCGAGCCCCTGTTCGAAGCCCTGGCCCTGGGCTCGATCGGCACGGACCTCGGCGGCGAGGCCCTCGCCGCCCCGATGCAGCCCCACCTCGCCGAGTCGGTCGCCGACGGACCCGCGACCCTCGCGATCAACGGCGCCCTCTTGGCCGCCCCCTTCGATCTGAGCGAAGGTCGCAGCCTGCCGCTCTTCGTCGGCCTCGGCACCCGCTGGCTCGCCGGACAGGCCGAGCTGCTGCCCTTCGCCGCGGTCGGCCGCGACCTCGTCACCACCGAGCGCGACGGCCTGGGCCTGCCCCTGCGCCCGCGCGCCACCGGCGACTTCGACCTGGGTGAGGACCGCCACCACGCGTCCCTGCTCGACGCCTCCACGACCTTCGGCTCCGTGGCCGCCACCCTGCCTCCGGCCGCCGACCTCGGCGGTGGCGGCGACCCCGACCGCACGACCCCCCTGCTGCTCCTGGCGCTGGCCCTGTTCATGCTCGAGTGGTTCTTCCTGCGCACGAGGCGCATGCCATGAGCTTCCTGACCCCCGCCTGGCTCCTGGGCCTCGTGCTCCTGCCCGCCCTCCTGGTCTGGCCCCAGAGGGTGCGTGGCGCCCAGGCCGGCACCCTGGGCACGGCGCTCCTGCGCATGCTGGCCCTGGCCTGCCTGTTCGTCGCCCTCGCGAGGCCGACCTCGCTCGTCGACGACGAGCGCGAGACCCACGTGCTGGTCGTCGACCGCTCGGCCAGCATCGACGCCGCGGCCGCAGCCAGCCTGGACGAAGCCGCCGCCGCGATCGAAGACGCCTGGAGCGAACGCGGCCCCT
>JARGPD010000049.1:0-15772 GCA_029212845.1 Planctomycetota bacterium | reverse complement strand
CCCTTCGCCCGCGTCGACGTCGGCGCGGGCGCTGCCCAGTCCGACCTGGCCTCGGGCCTCTGGGCCGCCGCCCGCGCGATCCCAGCGGGCCGCGCCGGTGCGATCACCCTCGTCACCGACGGGCTGGCCACGGCGGCGAACTTCGGCGCCGCCATGGCCGAGCTCACCGACCGTGGCCTGCCGCTCTTCACCCTCGAGCTGCCCTCGGTCCACGCGAGCGGCGACCCACGCCCGGTCGGCCTCGCCGCCCATGGCCCCGACGGCAGCCAGAGCCCCCTGCGCGTGGGCGCGCGGGCCCTCGTCGACGTGACCATCGCCGACGCCCCGGCCACCTTCGACCTGACCCTGCGCACCGCCGGCAGCACCGGTGCCGAGCTGTGCAGCGCGCGCTTCACGCCGGGGCCCACGGCCCAGGGGGGGTCCGGCGCCGTCACCGCTCGCCTCGAGTTCGAGCCGTCGGCCGACATGCAGGGCTTCCTGCCCGTCGTCGTGTCGCTCGACCTGCCCGAGCCCGGCGCGAACCTGCCCACCAACGACAGCCTCACCGCGACCCTCGCGATCCACGGCCCCCAGCGGGTGCTGCACCTCGGCGGTCGCGTGGTTGGCGGCGGTGCCGAGCTCGCCGACCTCGTCGGCGCCGGCTTCGCCCTCGATAGCGGCGACGCGAGCACCCTCGAGGCGCTCGCCGACCCCGCGCGCGCCGCCGGCATCCTCGCGGGCTACGACGCGGTCGTGCTGGACGACCTCGCCGCCGCCGACCTGCCGCCCGCAGCCGGTGCTGCGATCGAAGAGGCCGTGCGCCAGCAGGGCCTCGGCCTCTTCGCCAGCGGTGGCGTCGGCGCCTTCGGACCGGGTGGCTGGCACGACACGGTCATCGAGGACCTGCTGCCGGTCGAGCTGGTGCAGAAGGAGGAGAAGCGCGACCCGTCGACGACCCTGGTCGTGATCATCGACTCGTCCGGCTCGATGGGCGGCAACCGCGTGCAGCTGGCCAAGGAGGTCGCGCGCCTTGCGATCCGCCGGCTCTTGCCCCACGACAAGGTCGGCCTGGTTGAGTTCTACGGCGCCAAGCGCTGGGCCGCGCCGATCCAGCCGGCCTCCAACGCGATCGAGATCGAGCGCGCGCTCAACCGCCTGAACGCTGGCGGCGGTACGGTCATCCTGCCCGCCATCGAAGAGGCCTTCTACGGCCTGAAGAACGTGCGCACGCGCTACAAGCACGTGCTGATCCTGACCGACGGCGGCGTCGAGACGGGCTCCTTCGAGCCGCTCCTGCGCTCGATGGCCGAGGACGGGATCAACACCTCGACCGTGCTGATCGGGCCCGACGCCCACAGCGAGTTCCTGGTGACCCTGTCCAACTGGGGCAAGGGCCGCTTCTACAGCGTGCCCAACCGCTTCAACCTGCCCGAGATCCTGCTCAAGCAGCCGACCACCGCCAAGCTGCCCGCCTGGCGTCCCGGTCCCCACCGCGTGCGCGCGCGCGGCGGCCCGAGCTGGTGGGACGCGACCGACGTGGCTGGCGACGGGCCCGGACCCGACGCCCTGCCCGACCTCGGCGGCTACGTCGAGACGCGCCTGCGCCCCGGCGCCCAGGTGCTGGTCGAGACCGAGGTCGAGGGCCACCCGGTGCTCGCCACCTGGGAGACCGGCCTCGGTCGGGTGACCGCCTTCACCACCGAGCCCGCCGGCGCCGGCACCGACTCGTGGAGCGAGTGGGACGGCCTCGGGCCGCTCTTGGCGCGCGCCCTCGAGCGCACGTCGCGAACGCCCGACGGCTACGACTACAGCGCCACGCGCGATGGCTACACGGTCCTGGTGCGCGCCCAGCGCCGCAGTCCCGCCGCCACCGCCGCCCCGCGCGCGGCCCTCGCCTCCGACGGCGAGGCCGGCGCCCAGCTCGCCTTCGCCAAGGTCGCGCCCGGGCTCTTCGAAGCGCGCGTCGCAGCCGCACCCGACGCCGAGCTGCGGCTCCTGCTCGATGCGGCGGCTGCCCCCGAAGGCACCCCCACAGCGGGCAAGCGCGGGTACCTGGTGCTGCCCCCCCAGCACGCGCCCGAGCTCAACGTGGACCCTGCCGCGGGGCTCGACCTGCAGCTCGCCGCGAGCTTGACCGGCGGCAGCCACCGCGCCGCCGCCGGCCTGGACGCGGGCCTCGAGCCGCCCGCGGCGGCCGGCGCTTCGGACCCCGTGCGCCGGCGCGACCTGCGACCGCTCTTCCTGCTGCTGACCCTGTTGACCTACCTGTTCGAGCTGCTCTACCGGCGCCTCGACCGACGCCCCCGGGCCCAGGGAGCCGTGGCATGACCCGACCCAAGCACCGCCTCACCGCCACCGCCGCCTTCGCCACGCTCCTGGCCCTGGTCACCCCGACCTTCGGGCAAAAGGGCAGCTCGGCCGCGATCCCGCTGCAGCCCGTGCGCCAGGCGACGGGGCTGGTGCCCGCCCAGCTCGCGACGACGACCAGCACGACGACGACCGCTCCCAGCACCGCCCCGCTGCCCAAGGCCTCGGCCAAGGCGAACACGAGCGGGGCCGAGGGCCTCGCCGCCAGCGTGATCGACCAGCTCAACGGCGCCCTAGGCCTCGGCGAGGCCGCCGACCTCGACCGCCTCTGGTACGCCGGCCTCGAGGCCCACGGCACGTCGGACCCCCTGCTCGCCGAACTACAGGCCCGTATCGAAGCGGGCGGCGAGGAGCCCAGCGCCGACAGCGAGGCCATCGCGGCGCGCTGGCTGGCGGCTGGCATCGAGCGCCGCGAGGGTCGCTTCGAGGAGGCGCTCGATCACCTCGAGGAGTACATCGACGCCACGGACTCGCCCACGGCACAGTACGAGCGTGCGGCCCTGATGGACGCCCGCGGCAAGACCGCCCGCGCGAAGAAGGCCTACGAGGACCTGATGCGCGACCTGGCCAAGGCCACCGAAGTAGCACCCGACGAGGAGCTCAGCGCCCTCGCCGGGCGCACCCGTCTACGCCTGGCCTTCCTTGCCGAGGAGGACGCCGAGGGCTTCGGCGACGCGCTCAGCAGCCTGGCCCTCGAGCGCGACGACGACATGCGCCGGCGCGCGGCGGTGGTGCTCGGCCTGCGCAAGGCGCCGGCGAAGGCGATCGACCTGTACGTGGTCAGCGAGCCCGCCGAGGGCGAGGACCCGGGCACCCCGAACACCACGCGCTTCCGCCAGGAGGCGCGCATGGCCGAGTGGGCCCTGCAGGCGGGCGACGCCCCACGGGCCCAGGAGTACGCCTGGCGCGCGGTGCGCTCGGCCAAGCTCGGCCGCGACCGCAGCTACGGCCTGGCGCTGCTCGTCGAGGGCTACCGCGCCGACGAGTCCATCGGCGTGCTGATCGATCGACTCACCGGCTACCAGGCGACCCTGGCCGAGGCCGGCGAGTCCCTGCCGGTGGAGCTGCGCGACACCTGGATCGAGCTGCTGCGCGAGGAAGGCCGGGTGGACGAGGCGATCGAGCTCTTCCAGAGCGATCCCGACATGGACACCGAGACGCGCCGGCGGCTTCTGGAGATGTACCGCGAGGACGGCCGCGACGCCGAGATGATCGCGGCCCTGCAGGAGCGCATCGCGCTCGAGCCCGAGCGGCTCACCTGGCGCGCCAGCCTCTCGCGCTACCACCTCGAGCGCGGCGACCGCGCCGCCGCCGAGGGCGTCTGGCGCAGCTTCGTCGCCGGCATCGGCGAGGACGTCGGCCCCAAGCTCGACGACGAGTCCCTGCTGCTCGGCTTCGACTACCTGATGGACCAAGGCCTCGATGAGCTCGCGATCACCGTCGCCGAGCGCGCGATCGAAGCCCGTCGCGGCCACCTGGCCGCCTGCCTGCGCCTGTTCAGCCTGCACCAGACCCGCGGGGACCTGTCCTCGGCCGAGGCGGCCCTGGAGCGCATGGAGTCCATGGCGCCCGCGGATGCCCCCGAGCGCATGGACCTCGGCGAGGCGTGGGAGCGGCTCGGTCGGCTGGACAAGGCCGTCGTCGTGCTCGAAGGAGTCGTCGCCGCGCGCGGCGTGTCCGAGTCCGGCGAGGACCTGGCGATGCACCTGGCCTGGCTCTACTCCGAGACCGGCGACGAGGAGCGCGCCCTGGTCGCATGGAAGGAGCTCTGGCACCGCGTCGACGCGGTCGCCCGCCGCCGCTACGTCGAGGACCGCCTGATGACCGTCGCCGCACGCCTCGGCAGCCTGGCCGACATCGCGATCGACCTCGAGGAGAAGCTGCTGGCCGGCGAGGCCAACCAGAAGGAGACCGGCCTGCTCGTGCGGCTCTACTCCAAGGTCGGCGACCCCGTGTCCGCCACCGAGGTGATCGACGAGTTCCTGCGCTCGGGCGGCACGGCCGAGGTCGGCACCGCGGCCGAGCGCTTCGAGGCAAAGCGCAGCGCCCTCGAGGAGAAGGCGCGCGTGTACCTGTCGTGCCTCGACTACTACCACTACGAGCGCACCGTCACCGAGCTGATCGAGCTCGACCCCGAGGGCGAGCCCGACTACCTGCGCCAGCTCGCGATGAGCCAGCTCGAGCGCGGCAAGCCGAACGAGGCCCGCGCGGTGCTGACGCGGCTCAAGCTGATCGAGAAGGACGTCACCGGCAGCGACGCGGCCGAGTTCGAGGCCGGCGTGCTGGCCCTGGCCGGCCTGCGCGACGACGCGATCCGCGCCTACCTGCGCGGCATCGCCGGCAACCCGAATCGGATCGAGTCGTGGCTGCTGCTCGGCAACCTGATGCAGGACGCCGGGATGAAGAACCGCGCCGTGCGCATCTTCCAGCACCTGGCCGAGACCGCCGAACAGGACGACCTGTTCACCATCGCGATCGACGGGCTGCTCAACCTCGAGGCCGATGCCGCGACCCTGGCATGGGCCCAGCGAATCACCTGGGAGCGCCTGGCCGACCGCAGCGACAAGGCCTACCTCTACCAGCTGTGTGCCGACCTGGCCGAGGCCGCGGGCGACGACGAGGGCGTGCGCGTCGCGCTCGAGTCCTCGCTGTCCGTGGCCGGCGAGCGGCGCTCCTCGATCCTGCGCGAGCTGATCGACCGCTCGGCGGGCACCCAGACCCCCTGGGGCGAGCGCCAGGGCGGCGACGAGGACCTCGAGCTGGCCTACAGCCGACGGCTCGTCGGCCTCAAGGAGATCGTGCCGCCGGACGTGTTCCTCTCGATCGGCGAGGCCTTCCTCCGGGCCGACGACCCCGTCGGCGCGATGCGCACCTTCCGCATGGCCACCGACGTCCCCGATCGCGGTGGCTTCGAGCGCCAGACCGCCGCCCTGTTCGAGGGTGCAGGCTTCCCCGAGGAGGCCCTGGCCGGCTACGAGCGCGTGCTCGCCGGCGAGCCCACCAGCGCGGGCCTGCTGACCAAGGTCGGCGAGATGCACGAGCGCCTCGGCCGCGAGGCGACCGCCCACGGGATCTTTGCCCAGGCCGTCGAGCTGCTGCTCGGGCGCCTGCCGGTGACCTCGATCAAGGAGGACAAGCACGCCGAGACCCAGGCGCGCGGCGCCTTCCGCTGGTGGGGTGCGCGCAACGTCGACGACTACGACCGCTACTTCGACCGCGCCCAGCTCGGCTTCGTGGCGACCATGTCCGAGGGCGCGGCCGGGGCCTACCTCGAGGGCCTCTACGCCCAGGCGCGTGCCGACTTCGCCGCGGGCCTGGAGTCGGCGGCGGGCATCCAGCGCGAGGAGGGCGAGGCGCTCAAGCTGGCGCTCTTGCCGCGCGCCCTGCGGCGCTCGAACTTCGCCCGCGAGCTGGCCTTCTCCCTCGGCCACAGCGACCAGGCGATGGAGTTCGACCTCGGGCTCCTGGCCTCGCTCCCGGGCGACGAAGCCCTGCTCGAGCGGCTCGTGCGCGAGCGCCTGCGCGCCGGGCGGGTCGCCGATGCGCGCGTCCTGCTGGACCGCGCCGAGCGTCCCGCCAAGGACCGCGAGCGCCTGCGCTTCCTGGTCGGCCAGGGCGCCGAGGACAGCCTGCCCACGCGCGTCAGCCTGGACGAGGCCCGCGGCCTGATCCTGCCGCTCTTCATCGAGGGTCGCAACGAGGACGCTGCTCTGCTGCTCGCGCGGACCAACCTGGCCGGCCTCTCCTCGGCCGAGGTCGGCGGGATCGGCTCGCTGCTCTCGGCCGCCATGTTCCTCGAGGACCCCGACCTCTGCCTGCGGCTCGGCCGCGAGTGGATGCGGCTCCTGTTCGAGGCCGGCGTCAGCGAGTGGCAGCTGCGCCCGGTCTTCGAGAAGCTCGAGAAGATCCTGCCCAAGGACGACTTCCGCGGGCTCTGCCTCTACCTCGCCCAGCGCGCCCTCGACGATCCCGAGAAGGGCGCCAACGCCCTCGCGTTCCTGCCCGAGCTCCAGGGTAGCCTCGAGGAGCCGCTGTTCACCGCCGAGGAGCTGCTCGAGCTGATCGACAGCCGCGACGACCTCGGCTACGGCTACGGCATCGCGCCGGTGATCCAGCTCTTGCCCGAGGACATGCAGGCCTCGGCCCTGCGCTCGGCCCTGCCGCGCATGCGCGATCGCGGCCGTGGCTGGTTCCTGGCCGACCTGATCACCGAGGCCCGCGAGGAGCTGCCCCCCACCGTGGTCGAGGTGATCCTCGACACCTACGGCAACGCGATCGCGGACGAGGACGAGCAGCAGCTCAGCTGGCGCGTGCAGAGCTTCGGCGAGGCGACCAGCAACCTTGAGACCGCCCTGGCCATGGTCGACATCGCCAGCGGCCTGTTCCCCGGCATCGCCGGCGCCGCCTCGGCGCGCATCAAGCTGCTCGACAAGGTCGGGCGCGAGGACGAGGCCCTCGAGGTCGCGCGCGCCGCCTGGCCCGAGCTGGCCGGCGCCGACAGCGACGACTGGGAGAAGGCCCAAGCCCTGCGCGAGGTCGAGACCTACCTCGCCGAGGCCGACCTCGACGCGCTGCTGGTGCTGATCGCGGAGCGCCGCGCTGCCGAACCCGCGACCAGTGCCACCGAGCGGGCCAACCTCCTCTGGCGCAACGAGCGCCGCGAGGAAGCCGTGGCCGTGCTCGAAGAAGCGCTGACGGCCGAGCTCGAGCTCGACGACCGGAAGCGGCTCCTGGGCCTGCAGCGCTCGTACCTGGCGGGCACCGGCAAGCGCGTCGAGGCCCTCGAGGTGCTCGCCAAGCTGGCCGAGCTCGAGCCCGACGAGCGCACCCACCTGCAGCAGCTCGCGTCAGGCTGGCGCAGCCTGCGCAACCCGATCAAGGCCCTCGAGGTGCTCCTGCAGCTGCCTCCCGAGGAGGAGACCGAGGAGGAGACCAACGACGCCAACGACCTGACCCAGTACGGCTTCCCGCCCGGCTTCAGCCTGCCGCCCGGCACGCAGATCGTGATCAACGGCCAGATGATCCGCGTCGGCGAGGCCGGCAAGCAGCGCGACGTCGCCACGATCCAGCGCGTCAAGGAGAGCGCGGAGGAAGGCGACGAGGACACGGCGAGGCAGCTGCTGCGCCGGCTCTGGCGCGGCTTCGAGGAGGGCATCGACAGCAACGATCCCTACCGCATGGTCGGCCAGGGCCAGGCCTACACGCCGACTTGGACCTGGCCAGCGGATGCGAAGGAAGCCGAAGAGCCCGAGGACGAGCCGGAGCTGCCCCCCTACCGCGGCGGCCTCGACCGCTACACCGAGCCCACCCGCGCCGAGCAGCCCGAGCGCACCTCCGCCTTCGACGAGCTAGCCAAGTACGAGTTCGGCCGCCAGGAGATGCGGCGCATCCTCGCGACCCGCGAGCAGGCCGCCCTCGACACCGACAACACCCGCGAGCTGATCGACGGACTCCTGAGCGCGCGCGTCGCCGCGAGCTCCGCCGAGGCCGTGCGCGACGAGCTCGTCGACCGCGTCGACGCGGGCGCCGCCGGCAAGGTCGACCACGTCATGCTGCTGGCGCTGCTCGACAACGCCCCCGAGCTCTGCGACGAGCGCACCGAGGTCGTGCTCGCAGACCTCGCGCGCACCCTCCAGGCCGGCGACCTCGGCCCCCTGCGCGCCCTCGCGCGCCTGCACGCCCGCCGCGGCAAGCTGCCCGAGGCCACCCGCCTCTACCGCTGGTGCGCCACCAAGGTCCAGCCGATCGGCTCGTGGATGGGCGACGACGAGGTCCTGATCGACGCGCGCGAGCTGTTCGACGAGGTCAAGCTCAGCCTAGCGGACGACCAGGACGCGCTGGTCCAGGTGGTCCAGGACATCCTGTTCTATGCCGCCTCTGGATCCGACCGCTGGAACCGCGACGAGCCCACCATCTTCGCGCTCAACGCCTGGATCGAGGTGCTCGACGGCGCCGAGGCCCTCGGCCGCATGCGCGCCGAGCTGGACGCGATCTCCAATACGGCCTTCGAGAGCGCGCCGCCGCGCCGGCTGGCCATGGCGGCCCTGCCCCTGTACCTGAAGGCGGGCGAGGTCGACCGCGCCCTGGTCTGCCTCGAGGTCGGCCTGTGCACCTTCGAGCGCGACCTGTTCGACTCGACGACCTACCTCTACCCCGACCCCAGCCGCCCGGGGTACCTCTCGAGCGAGGACCTGGCGCGCCTCTTCCCGGCCGACCCCTGGGACGCCTTGGGCCTCGCCGAGGGGGAAGCGCCCAGCGATGCGATGCGCGCCGACTGGGCCACCTGGTACGAGCGCTCCGGACGCGCCGTGATCGACTGGTTCGCGACCGAGCGGATCAACGCCCACACGGCCAGCCGTGCCCTGGCCCTGGCCGCCTGGCGCCTGGCCGAGCTGGGCCAAGCCCAAGCGGCGGGCGAGCTGGTCGCGGCCGCGGACGCCGCCTGGTCCGCCGAGTCCCTGATCGGCAGCCAGCGCCTGTGGCTCGTTGACGCGGCCGCAGCGGCCGGCCGCAGCGACCTGGTCTCGACGATCGAGCGGCGCCTCTTCGACGCCGGCGACCTGCACCTCGAGCGCCTGGCCGAGGTGGTCAGCGCGGTCCAGGAAGCCGAGGGACCCGCCGCGGCCCTGGCCCTCGCCGACAGCCGCCTGGGCTGGTGCCTGCACCCCGACCTGATCGAGGCTGGGCTCGCCGCAGCCGAAGCCGCCGGAAACGAGCAGCGGCGCCTGGAGCTCGAGCAGCTGCGCGATGAGGCCGCCGAGGCCCGCGCCGAGCTCGAGCGCCTCGACGCGGAAGCCAAGGCCAAGGCGGAAGCCAAGGCCGAGGCCGCCGAGCAGGCCAAGGCCTGAGCCGCAGGGCCTGCGCCCTAGGCTAGGATGGGAGCATGCTGCTCCCCGTCCGCGCCCTCTTGCTTGCCTGCGTCGTCTCGGTGCCCGCCCTCGCCCAGGTCCCCGAGGCCCCCGGGCCCCACGCGGTCGGCTGGGACGACGTCAGCTTCACCCACCCCCTCTCGGCCAACCCGACCGTGACCGCGCGCCTGTACTACCCGGCGCTCTCCGCGGGCCAGGGCACCGCGCCCGACACCTCGGCCGGGCCCTTTCCACTGGTCGGCTTCCTGCACGGCTACTTCGCCTTCGTCGACTACTACGACGACGTCTGCACGCACCTCGCGAGCCACGGCTTCTTCGTCGCCTCGGTCGCGACCGAGTCGGGCTTGTTCATGAGCATCCCCAACGAGGCCAAGGACGCGCGCGCGATGCTGACCTGGACCGAGGCCCAGGCCCTGCCGGGTGGCAGCTTCGACGGCATGGTCGCCCAGGGGGCCGACTGGTCGGCTGTCGGCCACTCCAACGGCGGCGCCGCCAGATCGCACCTCGCCAGCGCTGAGCCGCGCATCGCGCGCCTCGTGCTGTTCGAGCCCAACTGGCTGAGCCCCCCCGGCGTGACGAGCTTCGCCGGCCCGGTGATGGTCGTCGGCGCCACCGAGGACACGATCACGCCGACCGGCTCGAACGCCGCGACCTACTTCGCCAACCTCCAGGCCAGCCCCCGCAGCAGCTACGTGCAGGTCGTCGGTGCGGGCCACAACGCCTCGCTCGACTTCCCCTTCGGCGCGACCAGCCTGCCCCATGCCGAGGCCCATGCCATGCACCGGCGCTTGGCCGCGGGCTTCCTGCTCGCCGAGGTCAAGGGCGAGCTGCAGCAGTACGAGCTGCTCGTTGGCGCAGCGGCCGAGCTCGAGCCCCTCGATCCCGTGGTGCGCGCCACGCAGCCGGTGCTCTGGGTCAGCTCTGGTGCCGGCCACCTGGGGATGGGCCTGGCCGGGCGCGGGGACGACGCCTTCGCACTGCTGGCGGTCTCCACGGTCCAGACCTCCCTGCCGACCGCCTTCGGCCAGCTCGGGGTCGACCTCGGCGGCGCGCTCCTGAAGGTCGTCGCGATGACCTCCGACGGCTCCGTGGACCTGTCCGTCCCCTTTGACCCGGCCCTCGCCGGCCTGGGCATCTTCACCCAGGGTCTGCGCCTCGCGGCGGATGGGAGCGGTGCCCTGACCGCCGTGGTGAGCTCGACCCTCTGAGCCCGCCAGCCGCCCTGGAGCCCCGTCCAGCCCCCACCAACAGACAAAGATGAAGCCGGCCCGGGTTTTCCCCGAGCCGGCTTCCTTTTCCACCCACACGCTCAGCCGCAAGCGGCCCGGCTCCGAACGCCGGATCCGCGCAATGTGCGAATGAGTCAGCTGGTGTAGCGCTGCTCCTCGAGCACGCCGGCGCCGTTCTCGAGCTTGAGCACCCCGCGCGGGCAGACCGCCGCGCAGACGCCGCAGCCGACACAGCTGGCGCGCACGATGTTCTCGCCGCGCTGGGCGTAGGCGCGCACGTCGATGCCCATCTCGCAGTAGGTCGAGCAGTTGCCGCAGCTGATGCACTGGCCGCCGTTGGTGGTGATGCGGAAGCGCGAGAGGAAGCGCTGCAGGATCCCGAGGATCGCCGCCTGGGGACAGCCGAAGCGGCACCAGACGCGGCTCCCGAGCAGCGGGTAGAAGCCCACGCCCGCCACGCCAGCGAACATCGAGCCGATCCAGAAGCCGTAGTGCCGCTCGAGCGAAGCGCCGAAGCCGCCGAGCAGCTCACCCCCGCGCACGTGGTTGAGCCAGAGCAGGCCGGTGAGGAAGACGATCACGGCCAGCACCGAATAGATCACGATGCGCTCGATCCACCAGGCGCGGGTCGACTTGTCCGAGAGGTGCCGCCAGGGGTCGCCGAGCGTCTCGGCCAGCCCGCCGCAGCCACAGACCCACGAGCAGTACCAGCGCTTGCCGTACAGGTAGGTCAGCACCGGCGTGGCGAGGAAGGTCATCGCACCCGCGAAGACCAGCATCCAGACCCCGACCTGGCCCGCCGCCTCGGTCGCCGTCCAGTTCATCCCGTAGTCGCCGGGCAGCAGCACGTCGCGCTTCAGGGGCCAGAAGTAGGTCGGGTAGAACTCGGGCTGCTGGAAGCTCTTCAGCAGCTTCGGCAGCACGAAGGCCAGGCCGGTCTGGAAGAACATGACCGAGGCCGTGCGGATCAGCTGATACGGGTTGTTCCGGTAGCGCATCATCATGCGCACGCCGAAGACCACCACCGCCAGGGTGTACAGCACCGTGTAGGCGAACCAGTGGTCGGCCGGGGCGCCGGTCATCAGGCGCGCGAGCGGATCGACGAGCAGCGTGAGGCCGCTGACCTGCACGTCGCTCACCATGCCGTACTCGTCCCAGACCGCCGGGGTGTAGCCGAGGTACGATGGGAACCAGTACAGGGCCACGTAGAAGGCGGTCATGCCGACGCCGACCAGCCAGCCGATCAGGCCGCGGTTCCTGGTGCCGCTGAAGAACACCCCGTCGTTCTTGATGCCCGCGGACAGGTGGCGGTAGCGCTCCCAGAAGTAGAGCGCCGTGCCCACCGACGGCAGGACCAGGCCGAGCAGCAGGCCGCCCCAGCTGCCCAGGAGCTTGCCGGTCGAGACCTGGAGCAAGAGGGCCACGACCCCGACCACCACCATGCCGAGGGAGGCGCGCAGGAGCAGGCTCGGCCCGGCGTGGTCGGCCGGGTCCTCGTCCTCGCCGGGGGCTGCGTGGGTGCGCTGGTGGGCGGGCACCTCGTAGGGCACCCCGAAGCCACCGGCCTCCTCGTCGAAGTCGTAGGTGAAGTCGCTGTCGTTCAGCTGGAAGGGCTTGGCACTGCTCATGGCTCAGGCCTCCTGGCCGCTCAGCGCGGGCTCGGTCTGCTTCGCGAGCTGGTCCGCGAAGGTGCGGCGCATCTCGGGCTCGTGTCGAGAATAGAACTCGGGATCGAAGCCAGCGTCCTCGAGGTGCGCGAGCACGAAGTCCACGTTGCGCGCTTCCCGGATCCAGTCCTCGCAGACCAGGTGGCGCCAGCGCAGACCCATGGCGTTGAAGCCGACGACGCGGCCGTCGATGTGCACGATGCGCAGCAGCTTGCCAGGCGCCTGCCAGACGAGGTGCTGCTCGCCGGGCAGGTGAAAGCCGACCTGCCCGTAGGTCTGGTACTCGAGGTCCAGGAACTTGGCCGAGTTGAACCAGATGCCCGGGTCATAGGTCGGGAGCGCGTGGCCCTCGGCCTCGGCGTGCATCGCCTCGGCCGCCAGGCGACCCTGGGCCTTGCCCGTGTACCAGACCTGCTGGATCATGTTGCGCTCTTCGCCGGGCGTCTCGAGCTCGGCGCAGTCGCCAGCGGCCCAGACCCCGGGGACCTTCGCGCGCAGGGAGGAGTCGGTCAAGACGCCCCGGCCGCAGGGCACCCCCACCGCCTCGGCGAGGGCCTTGTTCGGGCTGACGCCCGCGGTCAGGCCGACCACCTGGCAGTCGATGCGCTGGCCCTCGCTGGTGACCACGGCCGTCGCGCGGCCGGTGCCGTCGTCGAGCACCTCCTTCAGCTCGACGCCCAGGCGCAGGTCCATGCCCGCGGCACGGATCAGCTCGGTCACCATCGCCGACTCCTCGTCGGGCAGCACGTTGTTCCAGTAGGAGTCCTCGCGCACCAGCAAGGTCACGGCGATGCCGCGGCTGTGCAGCATCTCGGCCAGCTCCAGCCCGATCAGGCCTCCGCCGACGACCACACCTCGCCGGGCCCCTTCGCTGCTCCGGTACAGCCGCTCGAGGTCCATCAGCGAGTAGAACCCCTGGACGCCCTCGAGGTCCTGACCTGGCCAGCCGAACTTGTTGGGCTTGGCCCCGGTGGCGAGCAGCAGCTGGTCGTACTCGAGCTCCCGCCCGTCGGCCAGCTCGAGCCGCCGCGCGTCGGTGTCCACGGCCGTGACCCAGCCGCGCACGAGGTCGATGCGCTGCTGCCCCCAGAAGCTGTCCTCGTAGGGCTTGGTCTCGGCGTAGCCCATGTGGCCCATGTAGATGTACATGAGCGCGGGGCGCGAGTAGTGGTAGGTGGACTCGCCGGAGATCATGGTGATGCTCCAGTCGGGTCGAAGCTCGCGCAGGCGGATGGCCGCGCTGACACCGGTGATGCCGTTGCCGAGGATGGCGATGTGCATGGGGGGATGGGCCTTTGGGTTGTCGGGCCTCGGCAGTACGCGGGCAGCCACCGGCCGGCGAGCGGCAAGGTGCGTGCGCATGGCATGCATACCCAAGGCTCACTTGGAGCTTAGGCCCATACCGGCCTAGGACCTAGCACCTAGGGCCTGGTCCCCGGAACGCCAGGATGGCGCGCCGGAGTCATCCGGCGCGCCATCCTGGGCGGGCTCCGGCCCGCAAGGCCGTCGCTAGAGTCGGGGGACAAAACCACGGTCGAGGCGGTCGTCGCGTCCGTGGCCGAATCCGCGAGGCGTTGGCGCTCGGACTCTTCGGAGGCGGGCAGGCGCAGCTTGTAGTTCTCGACGAGGAAGTCCGAGAGCTCGCCCTCGGCGTCGCCGATGAACGCCGTCCGAAGCTCCATGCGGGCCTCGTTCATCACGGCCGCTTCGATCGTAGCGATCTCGGCCGGGGTCGCCTTGGAGAACTCGAGGTCCCGGCTGCCGAGGCTGCGCACGAGGTAGACGCGGTCGCGGGTGCTCGACAGGGCCACCTCCGACAGCTCGCCCTCGGCGAGGTCGTACAAGCCGAGCAGGTCGGCCTGGGTGCGGAGGAAGAGGTTGGCGGGCTCGAAGGCGTCCGGGTCGGCGTCGGCCGGCGCTGCGCGGTCCAGCCAGTCGCGGCGGCCGCTCTGGATGCGCTCGTCGCTGGCGGCGAGGGCCATGGCGGCCTCGGTGTCGAGGCTGGTGGCGTCGCCGACGAGCTCGGTCATGAAGTCGACGGCCAGGTCGTTGGAGCGCTCGCGCGCCCAGCGGCCCAGGACTTCGTCGCGGATCTCGGCGAGGGGCGGCAGGGCCGGCTCGACATGCTCGAGCAGCTCGACCACCTGGAGCACCTGCTTGGTCACGACCACCGAGCCGGCGATGTCGCCGGGGCTCAGGATCGGCAGCTGGCTGGTCAGGATGCCGCCACCGAATTCCTGGTCGGTGACCAGGGCCTGGCGCTCCTGGGGGCCGGGCGTCTCGCGCCAGCCGAGGCCGAGCTCCTGGGCTTCGAGGGCCAGGTCGACCTCCTCGCCGGCGGCCTTGCGCGCCGCGAGGTCGTCGCGCCACATGGCCAGGGCGGCCTCGACGCGGGCGGCGGCCTGGGCCGAGTCCGCGACCTCCTCGAGGGGGGCGTAGCGGATCTCGTTGCCGTCCTCGTCCGTGCGCGGCTCGTCGAGCTGGTACACGAGGTAGGAGTTGGAGGTGTAGAAGCTGGCACCGGCGGCCTCGACGTCGAAGTCGTCGGCTAGCGGGTACTTGGCGAACAGCGCGTCGGGCGCGGGCTGGTCGAAGCGGAAGTAGGCCGAGCCGAGGCTCCAGGCCTCAGGCGACATCAGCTGGTTCAGCTCCCAGGTGGGGCGCGCGTCGATCCAGGTCTGCAGCTCTTCGTCGGTGGGCTCGAGCGCTTTGGCGGCGTCCTCGAACAGGTTCGTCTCGACGAAGAGGTAGTCAAAGGCGTACTCCTTGTGCTCGTCCAGCCACGCCAGCTCGATCCGATCCGCGGTCGGCGCGGCGGCCAGGCGCGTGGTCAGCTCGAGGAAGCGGTTGATGCGCATCCCGCGGCGCACGGTGCTCTCGAAGGCGGCGGCGCCGCCGGGGAAGCTAGCCTGGAGGTACTGCGTGTAGGCGTCCTTGCCACCGATCTGCTCGGCGAGCTGGATCAGCGAGTCGCGCAGGTCCTGGTCCGAGACGCGCACGCCGGCCTCGCGGGCCAAGGCGTCCAGCAGCAGCGTCGTCGCCGTCTCCTCGTGGGTCGGCGTCTTGCGCAGCCACGGCGTCGCGACGCGGCGGAACGAGTCGTCGAGGCGCTTGGCCGTGTAGAAGTCCGCGTTGCTCATCGAGAACTCGCCGCTCGCCGTCTCGTAGGACACCGCGGGGTACTCGTCACCACCGCCACCGGTCAGCGTCTGCTGGAAGGCGGCCGGGATGATGAAGACGATCAACAGGAAGATCATCAGGCCGATCAGCAGGATGAACTGAGTCCTGCTGCGTCCCTCTGGGACGTGCACGTACTCTTCGAACTCCTCCAGGGTGGGCGCGTTGGCCGTACCGCCGTCGACGTGATCGACGGTGGAGCTGGGGGTCTTCGAGTCTTTGTTGTAGCGGGACTTGCTGGACATGTGGGCGCTGGGGGCCGTGGAGGGAGGGAGTCTCCCCCTTAATACGAGGGGCAAGAGTTTACCCGCCGGGATGGCGGGGGGGAAGGGGGTGGGGGCGCTCTGTTGCCGCTGGGCAAGCGCCTGCGGCGGGTGCGGGGGGCGCTCTGTTGCCGCTGGGCAAGCGCCTGCGGCGGGCGGGCGCCCTATAGCCGCTGGGCGAGCGCCTGCGGCGGGTGCGGGGGGCGCTCTGTTGCCGCTGG
>JARGPD010000048.1:25287-30125 GCA_029212845.1 Planctomycetota bacterium | reverse complement strand
GCTCCCGACCCGCGCCTCCCGGTGGCGAGCCTCGCGCACTAAGCTGCGAGCACGATGATGCGAACCAGAACATGGAGCGCGGCCCTCGGCCTGCTGCTCCTCGTGGCCTGTGGCTCCAAGGACTCGGCCGTGCTGACCCCCGTGGCGGCCAAGTCCGAAGGGTCGATCACCCCGGACAGCTTCGAGGCCGAGCGCGTGATCGCGCGCTACGGCTGCACCAGCTGCCACGCGGCGGAGCCGGAGCGTGCCGAGCGCCTCGCCGGCGTGCCCGCGCCGGACCTGACGCGCGTCGCCGAGCGCCTGACCCTACCGGCGATCGCGTCCCAGGCCGTGGCGCCGCGCCCGAGCGCGGTCACCGGGGACTTCGCCTGCGCCGCCGACGCGAGCCCAGCGGAGGCCTTCGCGATCGCGAACTGGCTGACCGCGGGCGACCTCTTCGTCGACACCGCGCCGGTCGAGATCCTGCCGACCGAGGTCGGGGCCGGCCGCGCGCTCTTCGACACGATCGGCTGCCGCGGCTGCCACAGCGGCACCGCCGAGCACGCCACCAAGGGCGGCCTCGACGTGGACGCCTTCGCGGGCGTGTACTCGATCGAGTCCCTCGCCGGGGTGCTGGCCGAGCCCGCGGGATCCCTGGACGCGCACCCGGACTTCGGCCTCAACGCCGACCAGGCGCGCCGGCTCGCGACCTTCGTCCTGGCCGGGGATCGCGTGACCTACACGCGCAAGAAGGGCCTGCGCTACGAGTACTACCACGCCGACGACTTCCCCGGTTCCGAGCCCGACTGGGACGCGATGGAGGCCGTCGCGACCGGCCAGACCGACTCGATCGGGATCGAGATGCGCCAGCGTGACGACCAGTTCGGGGTGCGCCTGACCGGCCTCGTGAAGCTGCCGGTCAGCGGCGAGTACACCTTCCACCTGACCAGCGACGACGGCTCGTACCTCGACTTCGCCGGCAAGCGCTTCATCAACCACGGCGGGCTGCACGGTGACTACCCGCGCACCGACTCGATCGTGCTCGCGGCCGGCCTCGTGCCGATCCAGCTGGCGATGTTCGAGCGCACCGGCGGCGAGGTCCTGAAGCTCGAGTTCGAGGTGGCCGCTCCGACCGACGGCGCGGCACCCGTCGAGCGGCGTGAGTTCACCGCCGACGAGCTGTTCTTCGACCGCGCCGAGTACGAGGTGCCGGCCCTGTTCCCCGCCGAGCGGCTCGGTGCGCTCGAGCCCCTGTCCGCCGCAGAGCTGAAGGCGGCCCAAGGCGGAGCGGCAGGACGGGCGCTGTTCGTCGCGAACGCTTGCGCTGGCTGCCACGCGGCGCCGGGCACCCCGCGGACCGCGCCCCAGGCCGCCAAGCCCCTTGCGGACCTCGCCGCATCCGGTGGCTGCCTCGCGCCCGCGCCGCCCGAGGTCGTCGACGCTAGCGCCACACCCACCACCCGCACCCCGGTGTTCGCCTTCCTCGACGAGGCGCGGTCCAGCTCGGCGCGCGAGCGCGAGCTGCTGGCCAGCTACCTCACCGTCAAGGACGCGCCGGCCGGGCCCCTGGCCCCCGCCGAGATCCTGGCCCGCGAGCTGCCGCGCCTCGGCTGCGTCGGCTGCCACGAGCGCGACGGCATGGGCGGCGTAGTCGACGAGGTGCGCTCGCACTTCGGCCAGGCCTACGACGGCGACGACCTCGGCGCCGAGGGGCAGCTGCCGCCGACCTTGACCGACGTGGGCTTCAAGCTGCAGCGTGACTGGATCGAGCGCGTGGTGGCCGAGGGCAGCCACGGCGGTGCGGGCGTGCGGCCCTACATGCAGGCCAAGATGCCGGCCTTCGGGGACGCGGTCGCCGCGCGCCTCGCGGACGCCTTCGAGGCCGTGGACCTGACGACGACCGGCGCGATGACCCCGCCCTTCAGCGAGGCCGCGATGGACGCCGGCCGGACCCTGGTCGGCATGGCCGGCTTCGCCTGCATCAGCTGCCACGACGTGGCCGGCAAGCCAAGCCTGGGCATCCCGATGACCGACCTCGCCAACACGCCCGAGCGCCTGCGCCACGCCTGGTTCCAGAGCTGGCTCGAGGATCCCGCGGCCATGCGTCCGGGCACGCGCATGTCGACCTTCTGGCGCGACGGCACCAGCGCCCGCACCGACGTGCTCGACGGCCACGCCGGCGCGCAGATCGACGCGATCTGGACCTACCTCTCGCTGGGCATGGCGATGCCCCTGCCCGACGGCCTGGTGGTCGACCCCGGCGCCTATGACCTCGAGCCCGTCGGCCGCCCGATCCACCACGCCTGCTTCTGGCGCGATGGCAGCGCGCGCGGCATCGCCGTCGGCTTCCCCGAGCGCAAGCACCTGGCCTTCGACCAGGAGCACCTGCGCCTCGACAAGCTCTGGTACGGCGCTTTCGTCAACGCGGCCGACACCTGGGACGGCCGCGCCGGTGGGCTCGTGTCGCCCGCGGGCGATGGCATCCTCGACCTGCCCGGCGGCATGGCGGTCGCCCAGCTCGACGACCCGACCGCAGCCTGGCCCGAAGCCAATCGCCGGGAGCTCGGCTGGCGCCTGCTCGGCAGCACCCGCGACACCGCCGGCGTGCCGACCTTCCGCTACGCCCACGGCGAGGTGGTCGTCGAGGAGACGCTCACGCCGATCTTCGGCCCCGGCGGTCGCTTCCTGCGGCACTTCCACTTCAGCGGCCTGCCCGCGAGCGGCTACGTCCTGCGCCTCGCGGTGGGGGATGAGCTCGAGTCCTTCGGCGGCGAGGCCACCCTGCGCGGCGCCGGCCTCGTCGAGGGCGACCCCGGGGCCGAGCTGAAGGTGCTCGGCTTCGACACGTCGCTCGAGCTCGACGGTTCGAGCGAGCTGCGGCTCGCGCTCACTCCCGGTCCCGACGGCACCCTCGACGTGGAGGTCGAGTACCAATGGTAAGTCCCAGCATTGTCCTGCTCCTGACCCTGGCGAGTCTGACGGCGAGCGAGCCGGTGGCACCTGCCCCGCTTGCCGCGCCCGTCGTGACCCATGGCGGCGCCGACTACCGCGGCCCAGGCCCGACCACGCCGCCGCGGACCGAGGCCGACTACTACCGGCTGGTCGACATGAAGCCCCAGGCGGGGCTCAAGAGCGACCTCGGGGACCTCGCGATCGAGGTCGGCGGCCTGTGCTTCCTCGGCAACGAGAGCCTGCTGGCGGCGACACGCCGCGGCGAGGTCTGGCTTGTGGAGGACTACGCCAGCGAGCCGAAGTACTCGCTGTGGGCCGATGGCCTGCACGAGCCGCTGGGGCTCTTGCCGCTCGACGGTTGGATCTACTACGCCCAGCGCGGCGACCTGAGTCGCATGCGCGACTCGGATCCGGACGATGGCGTCGACCGCGCGGACGAGTTCGAGGTGGTTAGCGAGGCCTGGTCGATCAGCGGCAATTACCACGAGTACGCCTTCGGTCCATGCCTCGACGCCGACGGCAATTTTTGGGTCACGCTCAACCGCCCCTTCGGGGCTGAGCCCTTCGGCAAGGCCGACTTCCGCGGCTGGGCCGCGCGCATCAGCCCCGACGGCGAGACCTGTGAGATGGTCGCCTCGGGCCTGCGCTCGCCCGCCGGCATCGGCAGGTCACCCTGGGGCGAGCTCTTCTACACCGACAACCAGGGCGAGTGGGTCGGCACCAACAAGCTGACGCTCCTGCAGCCCGGCGACTTCCACGGCCACCCTTGGGGCATCGAGTCGAGCGAGACGCCGATGTCGAAGATGCCCTACCCGATCCCGACCCGCGACTTCGAGGATCGCTACCGCGACGGGATCCTGTTCCCCGAGGCGGTCAAGGAGATCGACGACCTGGTGCTGCCCGCGATCTGGTTCCCCTACGACAAGCTCGGCCGCTCGGCCTCGGGCTTCGACTGGGACGAGTCCGGCGGCGCCTTCGGTCCCTTCGCGGGCCAGCTGTTCGTGGGCGACCAGTACGAGGCCTCGGTGATCCGCGTCGCCCTCGAGAAGGTCGACGGCCAGTGGCAGGGAGCCGCCTTCCCCTTCCGGCGCGGCCTCGCGTCCGGCGTCATCCGCGCGCGCTTCGACCGCGAGGACTGGTCGCGCGGCATGACCTTCGGCATGAGCGACCGCGGCTGGACCTCGATCGGCTCGGCCCGCGACGGCCTGCAGCGCCTCGAGTGGACCGGCGAGACACCCTTCGAGATCCAGACCATGACCGCGCGACCAGACGGCTTCCGCCTGCGGCTGACGCGCCCCTGCGACAGGACCCTCGTCAGCCCCGACGGCTTCCGCCTGTCGAGCTACACCTACGAGCTGCACGAGGCCTACGGCTCGGCCGAGATGGACACCGCCGGCCTGGTCATCGAGAGCGCCTCCGTCAGCGAGGACGGCCTGACCATCGACCTGGTCGTCGGCGCCGGCGCGCCGCTCGACATGCCGAAGGTCCCCTCGGCTGGCGACCCGGACTCCTTGGACGAGACCGGCAGCCTGCGCCCGATGGTGCCGATGATCGCTGCCCCGGCCCTGCGCCTCGGCTACGTCCACGAGCTGCACGCCGACTGCCTGCGCGACGCCGAGACCGGCCACCCGCTCTTGCACGGCGACGCCTACTACACCCTCAACCGCCTGCCGAAGTAGGGCGTGGGGTGAAGCGCTAGGGTGCTGGCGGAGGGCGATGCACGCGGTCGCCAGCTTCGCCCCCGCCGGTGATCGCCCCGGCAGCCCGAAACCGACGGTACGGTGTCGCACACCATGCTGCCGATCCCGCCGACCGAAGAGTCGCGGGGGGCCCGCGGGGCGCGCCCCCGCAACGCCCGGGCGGGGCCCCGGGGGCGTTGGCGGGGCCACCCGACCTCTCCCGCTTGC
>JARGPD010000048.1:7803-25277 GCA_029212845.1 Planctomycetota bacterium | reverse complement strand
CGCCCCCCCACCCCCGCGGCGTGGGGGCCCCACCCCCGCGGGCCCCCCCCCCCCCCCACACGGGGGCGCGGCCCGGCGGGCCGCCCACCCGGCCCGGGGGGTCCGCGACCCTGGTGCCGGGTGTGCAGCACCGCGCGGCGGGACTTGCCGCCGCAAGATCGGTGGCTGCGCCCTTGATCCATGCGGCTAGCCCGCTCGAGCTTGGGCTCGCTTCAGGTCGTTCCGGGTTCGCGACCGACCTCGAAACCTACGCGCGCCTTCTCGACGCCGTTGACGATCACCGCGAGCTCGTGGCAGCCGGGGTGGTGCTTGCGCGTGCTGAGGTCGCGGAAGGCGTGGCGGCGGGTGAAGGTGCGGCGCGGCTCCTCGGTCTCGAACTCGCTGATCTTGAAGACCTTGGGCGAGCGGCTGCCGTTCTTCTTGCGGTAGTGGATCGCGTACTCGAGGCGCAGGCGACCGAGGGACGTGCCGCCGGCCTGCGCGTCGGCTGATCGAGCGCACACGGCGGCCGACCCCCCTGCCGTCGGGTGCGCCGCACCAAACGGCGGCACCTCCAGGGTGAAAGTGAACTCGAGCCGCTCGCCGATGGCGACGGCGGGGGAGGCGAGGGCGAGGTCCCGGACCTCGACCCCCGCCGGATCGCGAAAGCCGAACAAGAGCATGGTCGCCGCGTCGCCGGCCTTGAGCAGCGTGCGGCACGCGTGCTTGACGAGGCGCCGGCGGTCGCTCGCCGTCTGTGGTCCGTGGTCGTCGTCGTCGGGGCGCGTGCCGAGGCCGGTTGCTTTGGTCGGCGCTTGGTCCTTGGATCGCGGGCCAGAGCTCGTCCGGGGCTGCGGGTGAGTCTTGGCCTGGTCGCTGATTCGCTTCCCGGTGTCGTGGCTTGTCTCGTTTCCTTGGTCGTGGCCAGTGTCGTCGCCTGAGTCGTGGCCGGTGTCGTCGCCGGAGTCGCCCGCTGGCGAGCGCTCGGTCGGTGGCCTCGAAGGTTCCGCTGCGGTGGCTGCCTCGGCGTGCGCCTCTGCCCGCGTCGCCGGCAGCTCCTCCGCTTCGGCCAGCCAGCGAGCGGCGAGCTCGCGCACCAGGTCCGGGTGGTCCTTGGAGATGTCGTTGAGGTTGTTCGCCACGCTGCGGCGCACGTACTCGGACTCGTCGAAGCGCAGGGCCTCGAGGATCGGCAGCAGGGGCGCGGGGTCGCGCTTGAGCGCCGGCAGCGCCATGGCCCAGGGCAGGCGCGGCCGGCAGCCCTCGCTGGCCAGGCGACGGACATGGTGGTCGGGGCTCGCGGTCCAGGCGAGGTGCTCGGCGAGCATGCGCGCTTGGTCGTGGACGAGCAGCGGGCGCACCGCGAACTCGGAGCTCGAGTGGGGCGTGTAGCGCGCGAGGGCGGCGACGAGGGTGTCCCAGGTCCTGTCCATGGGGTCCGCGGCCTGCTGCTCGGGGGCGAGCCGCGTGGGTTCCGCTTGGAGCTTGATCGTCGGATGCCCAGCGATCCCGAGCTCGCGCACCGCGCGCAGCTCGACGAGGTCGGGGAAGAACAGGGCCAGGTAGCCGCGGAAGTGGGGCACCGCAGGATCGACCAGGGCGAGGGCAGCGTCGAGTCCCTCGGGCAGGTGCGCGTCGAGGGTTTCGGCGATGCGGCGCATGCGGCCCTTGAGCTCGAGCTCGTCCCAGCCCTGGCCGAAGATGGCGGCGACGAAGGCGGCCTGGTCCAGGTCGGCCCAGCCCTCGCCGAGCTGGGCGGCGAGGCCCTCGACGAAGGCGCGGTCGTAGGCGTTCTTGAGTGGCTCCATGGGGAGGCTAGCTTGGGGTCGAGGCGGGCCCATGGGAACACCGGACCCTGGGTGCGGTTGCGAAGTGCCAGCGCGAGGTGCCGCACACCCGCGGTCATGGCTTTGGTCGCCCGGATCGACGACCGCGGCGTCGGGCGGCCGGTGAGGCCAGCGGCATGGTGGGCGACACCGTACCGTCGACCGCCAAGGCCAGGGTCGGGTGAGTGGCGCCCTACGGCGGTGCTTCGGCGCCACCGCTCGGACCCCTGCCCCTTTTGGGCTAGGACTCGGCCGCCATCGGCGGGAGCTCGCTCGGCCACTCTTGGCTGCCGAGCTTGAGCTGGCCCTTGTCGTACCAGAGGAATTCGACGCTGGTCGAGCGCAGCATGTCGCTGCGGCGCCAGACCGGAAAGGGCAGGCCGGCGGCCTTGGCGAGGTCGCAGGCCTCGCGGTAGGGCGCGGGGTCGAGCAAGAGCTCGCCTGGGGCATCCGCGCCGCCGCGGCCGACGGGCTGGAAGCGGTAGAGGTGCCAGGCGTGCAGCTTGGTGCCGCTCGCGACGCGCGCGCGCATCCACTCGATCAGCGCCGGCACCTGGTCAACGTTGCTGCCGGTGAGCACCGTGCCGATGGTGACCTCCTTGCCGGCCGCGGTGCACTCGGCGATGCGGCGCTGGACCAGGCCGAAGTGCCCGTCCGGGCGCGAGCCCAGGATCACGCGCAGCTCGTCGTGGCGCTCTGGCGTGGCACCGTCCATGGGGAAGATGAAGCGGTCGACGTCGGGCCAGGTCAGGTAGCGCGGTAGGTGCGAGGTCGGGTCCGGCTGCTCGGGCAGGCGGATGCCGTTGGTGTTGACCTGCACCGTGAAGCCCAGCTGCTTGGCGACTCGGGCGAGGTCGCCGAGGTCGCGCGGCACCGGCCCGGACACGTCGCGCCAGAGGGCTGGCTCGCCACCGCCCAGCACGAGGCTGTCGAAGCCACCCGCCCAGAGGCCTTCGAAGAGCCGCACCGCCTGGTCATAGCCCATGCGGTCGAAGCCCAGCTCCGAAGCGCAGAAGGTGCAGCCCATGTCGCAGCGCGGCAAGAGGAAGACCGCCGCGATGGACTTGGTCGGGTCGCTGGTGAGATCCATGGGCCGGATTCTAGTCGCCAGGAGTGCGCCATGGGGACCGCAGAGGTGGCCGGATCCGACCCCGCGGGGTACTTTGGAGCCTCGAGTCCCCCTCCCGAGACCATATCCCTTCCCTCATGTCCACGCTCCGAACCCTGGGCGCCCCCGCGCTCCTGGTCGCTGCCCTCGTAGCCACCGCCCCAGCCCAGAGCTCCTTCCAAGAGCGCGCCGCCGCAGTCGGGCTGGCCCACTCGGCGACGACCGGCTTCGATCGCGTCGGCTGGCTGCCGTCGATGTTGGACTGGGTCCAGACCGGCGCGGGGCTCGGGGACCTCGACGGCGACGGCGACGTGGACCTGGTCGCCTGCGGGCGCTTCGAGGGCACCAGCCTCTTCCTCAACCAGGGCGGCAGCTTCACCGACGCGACGGCGGGCAGCGGGCTGGAGTCGAGCGGCCTGGACAACTGCGTGGCGCTCGGCGACTACGACGGCGACGGGGATCTCGACCTGTTCCTCGGCTCGATGGGTCCGTTCGAGGGGCCGATCGCGAGCCACGACCGGCTGCTGCGCAACGACGGCACCGGGCAGTTCACCGAGGTTCCGGGCGCGATCGACACGCGCGGCGGTGGGCACACGATCCACGCCATGTTCTTCGACCTCGACCACGACGGCGACCTCGACCTGCACCTCTCGCAGTTCAACGGGACGCCCAACCAGCTGCACATCAACAACGGCGACGGCACCTTCACCGAGCGGGCGAGCCAGCTCGGCGCTGATGTCGGCGGCTCGACCCACGCGGTCGGCATCGCCGACTTCGACGGGGACGGCTACGTCGACATCCTGGTCGGCAACGACTGGATGGTGACCGCGGCGGCGGGCATGCAGAGCAACGAGAACGACAAGCACCTCGCCGGAGTCGGCGACGGCACCTTTGTGGACGTGACCGCGGGATCGGGCATCGAGATCTTCGGCACCTTCTACGCGACGACCATGGGCCTGGCGGTCGGCGACGTGAACTACGACGGCCTGCCGGACGTCTTCCGGTCCGAGTACGGGCCGCAGAACCTGGCCATCAATCATGGCTGGCCCAGCGGCGGGCCGTGGACCCAGGAGCAGGTGGCCTATGGCGTCGACTCTCCGCTCGTGCCCCACGACGTGATCCCGGGAAACTTCGGCCCGGCCGTCGGCTGGGGCGTGCGCTTCCTGCACGCCGACCACGACCTGTGGCTGGACCTGTACGAGGTGACCGGGCACATCTCGATCGGCGACCCGCGCGACCAGCGCAACTTCCTGTTCCGCGGCGACGGGCCGGCGAGCCAGTTCCACTTCAGCGACGCGACGGCGGCCATGGGCCTCTACGAGGAGCGCGACGACCGCGGCCTGTGCGTGGGCGACCCGGACGCCGACGGGGACCTCGACCTGATCGTGCTGCCGGCCGCGGGCGACCTGCGCTACCACGAGAACGACGCGTCCACTTCGAGCGACGGCTGGCTCGAGGTCGTGGTGCAGACGAACACCAGCGCGCCCGGTGGCGCGGGCACGCGGGTCGAGTTCACGGACTCGGCCGGCTACCCCCACGTGACCTGGATCGGCGCCGACGGCGCGACGGCCTCGCACAACGAGCTGCTCGCCCACTTCGGCCTCGGCGAAGAGCCCGCGGTCGACCTGACCGTGACCTTCCAGTCGGGCCTCGCCGTGCAGCTCTTCGGCGTGCTGCCGAACCAGCGCCTCACGGTCGTCGAGCCCGAGCTCGTGCGCCTCAGCAAGACGAAGCTGCCCTCGGCCCAGATCGGCGGCGTGGCCCAGCTGCACGTGCGCGCCTATGCCCACGACAGCTCGGGGAGTCCGCTGGACGGCACCGCGACCGTGACCATCGACGTGCCAGGCCTGGCACCCTCGGGGCCCGTCGTGCACGTTGGTGGCAACGAGTTCCGCCGCAGCTTCCAGCCCGCGGCGACCCCCGGCAGCCACCGCGTCGCGGTCAGCTTCGACGGCTGGTCGCCGCGCGTGCGCCCGACGGTCAACTACATCGGCGAGGTCTCTGCGACCCTGTCGACCCTGCGGCTCTTCCCCGACTGCGTGCGCGCCGGAAGCAGCGACACGATCGAGGTCGTGGTCACTCCGCGCGACGAGAAGGGCATCCCGATCGGCAAGGGCTTCCTCGTCGGCGCCTACCTGCCGGGCCCCGGCGGCATCCCGCCGACCAAGCTCACCGACCAGGGCGACGGCACCTACCGCGCGACCCTGCCCGCGCCCGCGAAGGCCGGGCTGCACCGGCTGCTGCTCGGGATCAAGACACCCAGCGGCTTCACCCAGTTCCAAGCGCCGTCCCTGTTCGAGGCGGCCTCGGTCGCGACCTCGGCGGACCACTACGAAGAGGTCCCCAACCCGACCTTCGCCTCGTCGCCGGGCCAGCTGAAGCTGACCCTGACGCCCCGCGACAGCGCCGGCCTACGCCTGGGCCCGGGCGCCGCCATCGACCTGCAGCTGGTCCCGACCGTCGGGAGCACCGGCGTGATCGAGCTGCCCGCCCTGCGCAGGGTCACCCCCGATGGCACCTTCCACTTCGTGCTCGAGCGCCTGTCCGGCACCCCGCCCTACTCGGGCGCCGGCGACCTGCTCGTCAGCGTGGACGGCAACCAGACCCTCTCGGTTCCGTACCAGTTCTAGGGGCGCGGCAGCGACCCCGATCAGGAACGGGAAGCCCGCCGACAGTTCGCGAGATCGACGTAGCGCCCCACGGGTGGCCGGCGTGGAGGTCGTAGCTCTGCTTCGTCGCCGAGCCTCCAGCCCGCCAACGAGCTCCAGGTCCCCAAGGCCCACGGCTCGCAGGCCACCGGACGAGGCTCTCAGCCAGGACGGGCCCAAGCACGAGAGGATGGAGACCCGCCGGTTCGCGGGAGCAGTCCTCCAAGCGCCCCCTCCATCCGACGGCCGGTCGGTGGGGGGGGCGATCTCGTGCAAAACCGATCGGTGTAGTACGTTGGAGCTCCCCCTCCCCGCGCCGCTTGCCTCCCTGTTCCGGAGTCGGTCATGCTGCATCGCTTCGCCCTCGCGCTCCTCGCCTTCGGCCCCTCGGGACCGAGCGCCGCGCCCCCGCCCAACGTGCTGTTCGTCGTGATCGACGACGCCTCCTGGGAGGAGTTCACGACGCTCAAGCTGCCGACGATCCAGACCGCCTCCCTGGCCGGCCGCGTCTACGACCGCTTCTACACCTCGCCGGTCTGCTCGCCGACCCGCGCCCAGGTCCACTTCGGTCGCTACCCCCACGACTACCTGATCGGCAAGGCCCTCTCGCACCTGCACGGGACCGGCGTCCCGACCCGCGACACCTCGCTCGCCGAGGCCCTCGCGGTCAACGGCTACGCGACGGGGCTGTTCGGCAAGTGGCACCTCAACGGCCAGAAGCTGCCGGCGCTGCTCGGCGAGGCGCCGCGGCTGCACGGCTTCGAGACCTGGCGCGCCGGCGCCGTCGGCAACGTGACCTTGGCCGGCGGGTCGCACTTCAACTGGGAGCGCTGGGACGACGGCGAGCCGAGCCTGGAGAGCACCTACAGCACCCACGCGATCGGCGACGCCCTGGCGAAGTGGTGGAGCGAGACCAGCGGCCCGAAGTTCGGCGTCTGCTCCTTCCTCGCGCCCCACGAGCCCTTCGAGCTTGCGCCCCCCGAGCTGCTCGGCGGCCAGACCTTCCCGGCGACCGATCGCGGCCGCTTTGAGTCGGCCCTCGTCGCGATCGACACCAAGCTGCTCGAGCTCGCGACGACCCTCGACCTCTCCAACACCTTCATCTTCCTGTTCCCCGACAACGGCACCCCGCACCAGGTCCCGCCGCCGGGCGCCCTCGAGAAGGGCTACAAGACGACGCCCTTCGAAGGCGGCATCCGCACCCCGCTGGTGGTCTGGGGCCCGGGCGTCGTGCCGGCCTGCGACTCGGGGCTCGTCCAGGCGGTCGACCTGCCCGCGACGGTGCTCGCCTTGACCGGCACACCCCTGCCCCCGGGGGCGATGGAGGACTCGATCAGCTTCGCGGCGACCCTCGACGGCGGCGCCAGCTCCCAGCGCCCCTACGTCTGGTCCCAGCGCTTCAGCCCCAACGGCGGCCTGCACCCGAGCCCCCTGATCACCCACGAGTGGGCGCTCGTCCGCGCCGACGGCATGAAGCTGGTCCAGCACGAGACCAGCGGCACGCCGAGCTTCGTCATCCAGGAGCTCTTCGACGTCGTCACCGATCCCCACGAGACGACCCCGCTGATCGACTTCGCGCTCAAGCAGCAGCTGCTCGCCCTCAAGGCCGAAGCCCTCGGCCCCGACTGGCCGTACTGAGCCCCGGCAGGTGGCGCGAGCCTCAGCCCCTGCCAGGGTCCGACGGGACGACGCCTTCGCAGCAACCCAGGCAGCGAGGCCTAGCGCGGCGGCTCTAGGATCGGAAGCTCCTGCTCGAAGGTGACCTGCAGCGCTTCGAGCCAGACCAGGTTGGGTCCGTCGGAGTGGTCGTAGCGGATCGTCAGCGTGTCGAAGCCGACCAGGTCGGCGGCACCGACAGCCATGCGGCTGACGGGCAGACCGCTGCGCTGCTTGCCGGTGCGCCGGCTCGTCGTGCCGAGCATGGGGAGGATCTTGGAGGACATCCCGTTGACCGTGATGCGGACCTCGCTCGAGCCGGTGAACGGCAGGGGCGCGCGGCCGGCCAGTCGGTGGCCGATGACGAGCTCGGCGAAGGCGTGGCCCTCGGGGATCTTGCAGGTCAGCTCGACCCAGGCGCGCCGGGGTGCGCGCAGCTCCAAGAAGGTCCGCTGGTAGGGCTCGAAGCCGACTGGCTTCGTGATCAACTCCGCACCGCTCCAGCGCACCTGCATGGCGGTGCCCTCCAGGTGTGGACCGTCGGGTTCGAAGGACAGGCGCGCGACCGGTTCGGCGTCCAGCTCGGGTGGGACCGCATGCGCCCGGGAGGGAAGCCTGGTGGTCTGGTCCCAGTAGTTCAGGTAGGGGTGGTCGCGGCGACCATCGACCTGGGCCAGCGCTTCGTCCAGGGACGTGATGGGAGTGAGTCGGGAGCCACGGCTGCTGAACCGGATCGCCTCCGCAAGGGCTCCGTCTGCGTCGAGCTCGTCGATCAAGAAGTCGGCGAGCAGGGGCAGGGGCCGCACCTCCTGGCCCGCGAGCAGGCGCTCGAGGGACTCGAGGTTGGCCTCGAACAGCCGCGCCGCGCCGGGCTCGAGGGGGTGCGCCCGGAGCTCGTCCAGGCGACCCATGAGGTCGGGATCCTGTGCGGCCCTCCAGTGGGCGAGCGCGCCCGCGGTGAAGGCCTCCATGGCCAGGTTGTCGACCTCGGGGGAGACGTTCGCGTGGTTCTCCCCACTGAACGTCCAGTCCGTGCCACGCCAGTCGCGCCCGCGGTGGAGCGGGGCCTCGAGGAAGGTCCGAGGGTCGGTCAGCAGCTGCCAACCATAGTCCAGCCAACCATGGTGCAGGGCGGCCGGCAGCAGCTCGCCCTGGTGGTCGCGGCCGAAGAAGATGCGGCGCAGGGCCCGAGCTCGCAGGCGCTCCGACTCCTGGTCCGAGAAGCGCGGCAGGGCGAGCAGCTCGGCGAAGGTCGAGTCGCTGCCGAGACCCGAGAGGCCGGACAGGGCGAAGCGCGTCAGGTCGGCGTGGGCGCCTTCGCGAAGGACGGCGATCAGGCGATCCGCGAGGGCTTGGTAGGCGGGTGGTAGGACCTGGCCCGAGCCCAGGATCTTCGGCTCGCAGACCGAGAGCTGGGCGACGCTCTCGGCCGCGAGCTCGCGCCGCCACAGGGGCTGGTCCGGCTCGAGCTCGCGCCCCAAGAAGGCGAGCAGCGGACCGGCCAAGTCCTCGTAGCCGGGGGTCAGCAGCAGCATCAAGAGCTGGTCGTGGGCCAGGCGAAAGCCATCGCGGCCGCCGACCTCGAGGTCGCTGTAGACCTGGGCCATGGACAGCTCGACGGTCGGGACGCGGAGCTCGGCCGGCTCGTGGCTGACGCGGTCGGCTGCGAGCTCGCGAACCCGGCGCGCGGTCTCGAGCTCGGGTCCGCCACCCGACAGCCACTCGAGGATCGCCCGTTGATCCCAGAGGGAGCGGAGGGCCTCGCCCGCGCGCACGAGCTCGCCGCGCTGCTCGAGCTGCTGGGCTTGTCGCAGGGTGCGGGCGGCACTGGCCGCTTGGGTCCCGACGAAGACGAGGCCGAGGAGCAGCAGGAAGGCACCGGCGAGGGCGGCGAGCACCCGGTAGGCATGGGCGGCGTCACGCCGCATCCACATGTGCAAGCGCCCCCAGGGGGTCGTCGGAAGGGCTCGAATCGGGCGTCGTGCGCGGTAGCGCCCGAGCTCGTCGCAGAGCTCGGCGCCATCGGCATAGCGCAGGCTGGCCTTGCGCTCGGTGGCCATGCTGACGATCGCGGCCAGGCGACGATCGACCGCGGGGTTGAGCGCCCGGGGATCGCCAAGGCCAGCGGAGGCGGGGCCCCGCTCGTCGTGGCGCCGGGCCCCGAGCAGGTCGTGCAGCACGGCACCGAGGCTGAAGACGTCGGCACGCGCGTCGACCGACTCGCCGAGCTGGGCCTCGGGCGAGGCGAAGGACTCGGTCCCCAGCAGGGTCCGAGAGCCGGTCAGGTTCGACTGCGACACGGGCCGCAGCAGGCCGAAGTCGACGACCACGGGCTGGCAGGCGAGGGCCTCGAAGTCGTCTCCGGTCGAGCCTTGCAGGACGACGTTGACCGGCTTCAGGTCGCGGTGGACGAGGCCCTCGGCGTGGATCGCTGCCGTTGCGCGGGCGATGTCCTGGACCAGCGCCACGACCCGGTCCACGTAGTCGAGGTGCGCGTGCCGCGGATCACCGAGCCGACGACGGACCGCGAGGCCATTGAGCACCGCGTCGAGGGTGCGGCCCTCGACCAGCTGCATGGCGAAGAAGACCACGCCGTGCTGCTCTCCGTAGTCGTGGACCTCGGCGACCCCCGGGTGGTGCACCTTCGAGGCGAGGGCGGCCTCGCGGCGGAAGCGCTCGAGGAAGCGCGGGTCCTTGGCCACGAGCGCCGGTGGCAGGACCTTGAGGGCCACGGGCCTGTCGCCGAGCGAGGTCTGCGCCGCGCGGTAGACGACCCCCATGGAGCCACGCCCGAGGACCCCCTCGATGCGGTAGTCACCGACCTGCCTGCCGATCTCGAGCAGCTGGTCCTTCCCGACCCAGGCCGTGTCCAGCCGCTCGCGGGTGACTCGGGTCTGGTACGCGTCGAGTCCCCCGAGCACGCCGCGGACCTCGAGCTCCTGCCCCGGGAACCTAGCGATCAGCTCGGCGACGTCGAGCTCTCCGCCCGCCTCGACGAAGGTGAGCACGGCCTCGGCGATCTCGAGCCGAGTCGCGGTTGTAGCCGGACCGGTGCTGGACCCAGGGAGCGGATCGTGGTCAGTCATGTGCGCGGACTTCCGATGGAGGTGGGAGCCATCACAGCTGGTAACGCAAGCGAGGTTCCAGGTGCTCGGTCCTAGCAGCCCTTCGATGAACGACTGCGGCGAGACAAGCCCGTCCTCCGCTCGGCGAGCAAGCTGGAGTCGAGACCTCGGGTGCAATCCTCTCGACCGTTGTGCATGGCCAGCCTTGGCCGGGCGGCGCCGAGTCCAGCATCGCGAGGCCGTGCGGACCGCAGCTCAAGGGCCAGCTAGGCACCGGACTCTTCGCCGAGCGCGAGCACCAGCTTGGCCCGCGACCGCAGCAGCAGCCCTCGGACCGAGGATCCGGTGGAGCCCATGGCGAGGCCGGCCTCCTCGGCGTTGTAGCCCTGCAGCTCGACGAGCTCCCAGGCAGCGTGCTCGCGCTCGGTGAGCGTGCGCTCGGCCAGGACCTGCAGCTCCGAACGACGCGCCGCGCTGGTGGGCGACTCGAGCGACAAGATCCCCGGTCGGGCAAGGACATCGTCCCCGGCGACCAGCTCGAGCGCGGCCACGGCCTGCCCGTCCCCGCGCTTGACGGCGCTCGCGCGACGCGCCAAGTCGATCAGGGTGTTGTCGGTGACCTTGCTCAGGAATGCTAGGAACGAGCCCTCGCCTCCCGGCGTGAAGGTCCGACTGGCGCCGGGAACAACGCGCATCCAGGACTCCTGGACGACATCCTCGATCTGGAGCTTGGCCTGCATGCCGGGCCAGGCTCTGTGGCGACGGATCCGCAGTGCGAGCAACGGCGCGAAGCGCTGGTAGAGCAGGCCGAACGCGGTCTCGTCGCCTGCTTGCCAGCGCGCGACCTGCACGTCGGTGTGGGAGGGAGCGGTGCCGGGAGGCAGGTCAGCGGGGGCGCGAGGCTGGGGGTGCGAGTCCATACACGGGGCGATTCGGGTGGGGTCCTCCAGCCTAACCCTGGTGGCCCGATGGGGCCAGGGGCGCTCGCCCAGCCAGCCAGGATCAACCCCGTGGGGCGGCCTGGAGCCACCGCGGGGCAAGGGCCTTGGCGCTGGGCTAGCCCTCGCTCGAGGCGATCACGTCCTCGATGAAGCGCACGCCGCGCAGGCCGGCCTCGATCGAGGGCAGGTGGGCAGGCAGGGGCTCGCCAGAGCGGATCGAGGTCGCGAGGTCGGTGTACAGGTTGGCGAAGGCCTCGAGGTAGCCCTCGGGATGGCCCGGGGGGACGCGGCCGCTCGACTGGGCGAGGGGGCTCAGGTAGCCGTTGCCGGTGCGCTTGGTGACGGCGCCGCCGTCGGCCGAGTAGATGGTCAGGTCGTTGGGGTGCTCCTGGTGCCACTCGAGCCCGCCCTTGGTGCCGAAGACGCGGATCGCCAGGCCGTTCTCACGGCCGACGCAGACCTGGCTGCAACAGAGCGTGCCGTCGGCGCCGTTCTCGAAGGTGATCAAGGCCATCGCGTCGTCGTCGACCGGGCGACCCTTGACGAAGGCGCGGCGCGTGCCCTGGACGGCGGTGATCGGCATGCCGGTGATGAACTCGGCCAGGTTGTGGGCGTGGGTGCCGATGTCGCCGAGTGAGCCGCCGGGACCGTTGAGCTCGGGGTTCGTGCGCCAGGCGGCCTGCTTCTGGCCCGAGGCTTCCAGGTCGGTGGCCAGCCAGCCCTGCAGGTACTCGACGTAGACCTTGCGGACCGTGCCGATCGGCCCGGCCTCGCCCTTCGCGACCAGCTCGCGCGCCTCGCGAACCCTGGGGCTGCCGGTGTAGTTGTGCGTCAGCAGGAAGCGCACGCCCTTCGCCGCGGCGCGCTCGACCGCGGCGGCGACCTCGGCGGCACGCTCGCTCGACGTCGTCAGCGGCTTGTCGCAGGCTACGTGAAAGCCCGCGTCGAGGGCCGCGATCGCGACCTCGTGGTGCAGGTGGTTGGGCGTCACGATCGAGACGACCTCGGCGCGCTCGTCAGCGGGCAACGAGGCCTCCTCCTGCAGCATCATCTGCCACGAGCCGTAGGCCCGCGAAGGATCGATGCCCCAGCCGGCGGCGCCCTCGGCGCACTTGGCGGGGTCCGAGGACAGGGCGCCGGCGACCAGCACATAGTGCCCATCCATCAGCGCGGCAGTGCGGTGCACGGCGCCGATGAAGGCACCGGGGCCACCGCCAACCATGGCGAGGCGCAGGGGTCGAGTCGTGTTCATGGTCAGCGGTCGATCCCGAGGATGCGGCGATTCGTCGCGTCGTCGGCGCCGCCCGCGGCGAAGTCGTCGAAGGACGTCGTGGTCACCGGGATGATGTGCTCGGCGATGAACTTCGCGCCCTCGGCGGCGCCGACCTGGTTGTCCTTGTAGGCGCACTCCCACTCGAGCACGGCCCAGCCGTCGAAGTCGTAGTTGGCCAGCTTGGTGAAGATTTGGCTGAAGTCGACGGTGCCGTCGCCGAGCGAGCGGAAGCGGCCGGCGCGGTCGTTCCAGGCTTGGTAGCCGCCGTAGACGCCGACGCGGCCGTCGCAGCGCAGCTCGGCGTCCTTCACGTGGAAGGCCTTGATGCGCTCGTGGTACAGGTCGATGAACTGCAGGTAGTCGAGCCCCTGCAGCACGAAGTGGCTGGGGTCGTAGAGGATGTTGACGGCGTCGTGGTCGCCGGTCAGCTCGAGGAAGTGCTCGAAGGTCGCGCCGTCGTGCAGGTCCTCGCTCGGGTGCAGCTCGAAGGCGCAGTCGACGCCGACGTCCTTGGCGTGGTCGAGGATCGGCAGCCAGCGCTTCACGAGCTCGGCCCAGGCGGCGTCGACGAGGCCCGCGGGACGCGGCGGCCAGGGGTAGACGAAGGGCCAGAGCAGGGATCCGGGGAAGGTCGCCATGGCCGAAAGGCCCAGGTTGGCCGAGGCGGACAGGCACTTCTTGACCTCGCCGATGGCCCACTCGGTGCGCGCCGCGGGGTTGCCACGCACGCTCTCGGCGGCGAAGCAGTCGAGCGCGTCGTCGTAGGCCGGGTGCACGGCGACCAGCTGACCCTGCAGGTGGGTCGAGAGCTCGGTCGGCACGACGCCGTTCGCGGCCATCTTGCCCTTGAGCTCGTCGCAGTAGTCCTTCGACTCGGCGGCCAGGTCCAGGTCGATCAGGCCCTTCTCCCAGGTCGGCAGCTGCACGCCCTTGAAGCCGAGGCCGCTGGCCCAGGCGCTAATGGACTCGATGTTGTCGAACGGCGACTCGGAGGACGCGTACTGGGCGAGGAAGATCGCCGGGCCTTGGAGGGTTTTCATGCCGCGATGTTAGCGCCCCGCGGCGGCCGGGCAAGCGGCGGGGGACGCGATCACGGCGGCGCTAGCTGGGGCCACGCCAGCCGGACCTGGGTCTCGCAGGATGAGCGGGGCCATACCGGCGGGGCGGGTGCCACGTCGGCCGAGGTCAGCAGCATCACAGGTCGCGAGCCGACGCCCGGCGCCGTCGCGCGCCACGCTATGGTGTCGCGACCACGACCCGAGCCTCGACCCCATGCCGACCCCCGACCCACGCTTCGACTCGCTGCCAACCCCGGCGCTGATCCTCGACGAGGCGCGCATGCGCCGCAACATCGCGCGCCTCGAGCGGCATGTCACGGGCCTCGGCGCGACCCTGCGCCCGCACCTCAAGACGGTCAAGTCCGTCGACGTCGCGCGCGTGCTCCTAGCCGGAGGCAACGGCCCCGCGACCGTGTCGACCCTAGCCGAGGCAGAGGTCTTCGCCGCTGCCGGCATGAAGGACCTGGCCTACGCCGTCGGGATCGCACCGCAGAAGCTCGCGCGCGTGGCCGCGATCCGCGCGGCCGGCTGCGACCTCGTCGTCGTGCTCGACAACCCCGAGGCGGCGCGTGCGGTCGCCGCGCATTCACGCGCATGCGGCCAGTCGATCCCGGCGCTGATCGAGCTCGACTGCGACGGCCACCGCAGCGGCGTCGACCCGGCCGGGACCGAACCGGTAGAGCTCGGACGCCTGCTCGTCGACGGCGGCGCCGAGCTGCGCGGCGTGCTGACCCACGCGGGGGGTAGCTACGCCGTTACGGGTCGCGAGGCCCACGCGGCCTTCGCCGAGCGCGAGCGTCTCGCTGCCGTGACCGCCGCGACGAGCCTGCGCACAGCCGGCCTACCGTGCCCCGTCGTCAGCATCGGATCCTCGCCGACGGCCCACGCGGCGCGCGACCTGACCGGCATCACCGAGGTGCGCGCCGGCGTGTACGTCTTCTTCGACCTGGTCCAGGCGGGACTCGGCGTGTGCACGCTCGACGACCTCGCGCTCTCGGCGCTGACCTCGGTCATCGGCCACCAGCGCGAGAAGGGCTGGGCCATCATCGACGCTGGCTGGACCGCCCTCTCCCAGGACCGCGGCACGGCGCAGCTGTCGGTCGACCAAGGCTACGGGCTCGTGTGCGACGAGGCCGGCCGCGTGCTCGACGATCTGATCGTGGTCGACGTCAACCAGGAGCACGGCATCGTCGCGTCGAGGCCCGGCAGCGACCGCGCGCTGCCCGAGCTGCCGCTCGGCACCCGCCTGCGCATCCTGCCCAACCACGCCTGTGCGATGGCGGCGATGTTCGAGCGCTACCACGTCGTGCCCGTTGACGAGCGCGCGCCGCTGAAGGTCTGGCCGCGCTTCGGTGGCTGGTAAGAGCGACGCCTCGCGGGTTCACCTTCCCCTCGACCGCAAGGACACGGCTCGACCAGCACGTCCTGCGACATGGCCCGGAGGCAGCGCCGCCAGCACGCACCGCGCCAAGGCCCGAAGGGCACGCCGCCCTTGCGGGCTGCGCTATAGCCCGAAGACCTCACCGCGCGCGGCGACGGACATGCCCGCCTCGCGCACGACCTCGCGCGCGTCGGAGCCCGGCTCGTTGAGCGGGTTGGTGTGGTTCAGGTGGATCAGGTGCACCTTGGCGCGCTCGCTCGCGGGCAGCCCTGCGAGCGCCGCGATCGTCTCGACCACGAACGGGTGCGGCACCTCGCTCATCGCCCGGCCGGGCAGCTCGTCGGGACCGAAGAAGGTCGCGTCGAGGAAGGCGTGGTCCACGCGCGCGAGCTCGGTGGCGAGCTCGCGCTCGTGCTCGCCCCAGCGCTCCCACTTGTCGATGTCAGGCAGGTACAACAGCGAGGCGCTCGGTCCGGTGACGCGGATCGCGACCGTGTCGCTGAACTCGTCGCGGTGGGGGACGGCGAGGAGCTCGAGGTGCAGGTCGTCGGCGAGGGCGATGCGGTTGGGGATCGGCACGCCGCTGGGGTGGCGGGCAGTCGGCAGCGGAGCCTCGCTGGCGTTGAGCGTCGGCCGGAGCTCGACGAGCTCGACGTGCCCGGCATCGATCAGGAGGGACCAGGGGCCGTTGTCGCGCAGGAAGTCCGCCATCCGCGGCGTCGCGATCACGCGTTGGGGCGCCGATCCGTAGGCCTCGCGGCCGAGCTCGGCCAGGCCCAGGTAGTGGCCGATGTGGGCGTGGGTCAGGATGATCGCGTCGAAGAGCGCCGGGCGGCCTGGACCGTCGGTAGCGGCCGGCGCTGGCGCCAGCTCGCCCAACAGCGCGATCTGCTCGCCGAGGTCCGGCGACGCGTCGAGCAACCACCGCCGTCCCGAGCGCGGATCCACGATCGCGAGGCTCGCCACCAGCCGCCGCGCGTCCGGATCCCGCCGCGCCGACTCGCAGCAGTCTGCCTCGCACCCAAGCTGGGGTCGCCCCGCGTCCTGGGCCGTGCCGAGCACGATCGCGTAGGGCCGGTCGGTGGGCGCGCTAGGCGTGGCCGCGGGGGCGAGGCAGCTCGCCAAGCTGGCGAAGAGGAGCAGGGAGAGGGGTGCGTGCATCGCCAGATCCTAGTGGCTACCGGCGGCCCCGCCCAGGTCCTCAGACCTCGGCGACCTCGCGCGCGTCGCGAGGTCGGCCCGGGGCGGACCTTGGGATTCTCCCGCCGCCAGGGCCCGGAAGCCCTGGCTCGCGCGGGTGTTCCTGGCATGATGACTGCTCTGCCGCCTGCAACGACCCTAGCTCCTCCCCGCCATGTCCAGCGCCAACGATCCCTTCGACCCGACTCCCGCCGACCGCTTCACCTTCGGGCTCTGGACCGTCGGCAACCCCGGGCGCGATCCCTTCGGCGGGCCCGTGCGCGCGACCCAGGATCCCTGCCGCATCGTTGCGAAGCTGGCCGAGGCCGGCGCCTTCGGTGTCAACCTGCACGACGAGGACCTGATCCCCTTCGGCTCGAGCGCGGCCAAGCGCGATGCGCTCGTGCGCGAGTTCCGCCAAGCGCTCGACGACCACGGCCTGGTCGTGCCGATGGCGACAACCAACCTGTTCAGCCAGCCGATCTTCAAGGACGGTGCCTTCACCGCCAACGACCCGAAGGTGCGCGCCTTCGCCCTGCAGAAGACGATGACCGCGATCGAGCTGGGCGTCGAGCTGGGCGCCAAGACCTACGTCTTCTGGGGCGGTCGCGAGGGCACCGAGGCCGACGCCTGCCGCTGCCCCCAGGAGGCGACCAAGCGCTTCCGCCACGCGATCGACTACCTGACCGACTTCTGCGAGGACCAGGGCTTCGACCTGCGCTTCGCCCTCGAGGCCAAGCCCAACGAGCCGCGCGGTGACATCTACCTCGCGACCACCGGCCACATGCTGGCCTTCATCGCGACCCTCGCCAAGCCCGAGCGCGTCGGCGTCAACCCCGAGGTCGCCCACGAGTCCATGGCGGGCCTCTCGATGACCCACAACGTGGCCCAGGCGATGGAGGCCGGCAAGCTCTTCCACATCGACCTCAACGGCCAGCGCATCGGGCGCTACGACCAGGACCTGCGCTTCGGCAGCGAGGACCTGAAGCAGGCCTTCCTCTTGGTGCGCCTGCTCGAGGGCACCGCCGGACCGACCGAGGCCGGCCCCTACACCGGCCCGCTGCACTTCGACGCCCACGCCTACCGCACCGAGGACGACGCCGGGGTCTGGGAGTTCGCGCGCGGCTGCATGCGCACCTACAAGCTGCTCAAGGCGCGCGCCGAGGCCTTCGACGCGGACCCCGAGGTGCGCGCGCTGATCGCCGAGGTGAAGGACGCCGAGCTGGACCCCCTGCTCGCGGCGCCGTACTCGGCCGAGGGAGCGGCGGCCCTGCGCGCGGCGTCGATCGACGTGCAAGCGGTGGCGGCGCGCGGGCTCGGCTACGAGCGCCTCGACCAGCTGATGGTCGAGCACCTGATG
>JARGPD010000048.1:0-7793 GCA_029212845.1 Planctomycetota bacterium | reverse complement strand
GGCGCGGTGACCGGCGGAGCGCCTGCAGCGAGGGGCGCTTTGGACTTCGGCCACGGCGCGGGCACCGCAGCCGGCATCCGTGATGGTGGAGGCGCGGCCCGTTTCGGTGGAGGCCCGGTCGGTCCCGCGCGCCCCGGCGCGGGCTCGCGGAGCTGCGGCCCGACCGCGGTGGCACGGCCAGGGTCCCCCCGGGCCCGCGCTTGGTGGTGGGCGCGATGAGCCAGACGCTCGGACTCGACGTCGGAACCCAGGGCACCAAGGGCGTGGTGATCGACAGGGCGGCGGGGGCCGTCGTCGCGCGGGCGAGCCACAGCTACGACCTGATCGCGGGCCTCGCGCCGGGCGCCGCCGAGCAGGACCCGCGCACCTGGCGCGCCGCCGTGCGCGACGTGATCGCCGAGCTGCTCGCCGACCCCGTCGTCGATGCGATCGAGGCCGTCGCGGTCTCGGGTCAGCAGCATGGCTGCGTGCTGCTGGATGGCGCCGACGAGCCCGTGCGAGCGGCCAAGCTCTGGTGCGACACGGAGACCGCCACCGAGGCCGCCGAGCTCGGCGTGCCGACCGGCTTCACCGCGTCGAAGGTCCTGTGGACCCGGCGCCACGAGCCCGAGCTGTGGGCGCGCACGCGGCGCGTGCTGCTGCCCCATGACTACATCAACCTGCTGCTCACGGGCGTCGCTGCAATGGAGTCCGGCGACGCCTCAGGCACGGGCCTCTTCGACGTGGGCGCGCGCCGCTTCGACGCGGCCGCCATCGCGCGGCTCGACGAGCTCAGCGGCGACGGCTCGCGCCTGGCCGAGCGCCTGCCGCCGCTCGACGTGGCGTGGGATCGAGGCGCGCCCCGCGCGCGGGGCAACGACCCGGGCCGCATGCCCGGTGACCTCGCCGCGCCGGGCCCGGCGGCCAGCGCGACCGGGCGCTCCGGTGGGTCACGAGCGCTCGAAACCACGAGCTCGAACGACGCCGCAGCGAGGCGCGCCCAGCTCGCGCTCGAGCCGATCGGGCGCGTCACCGCGGCGGCGGCGGCCGAGTTCGGCTTGGCGGAAGGCACGCTGGTCGCCCGCGGTGGCGGCGACAACATGATGAGCGCCATCGGCAGCGGCGCGACGCGCCCGGGTGTCGTGGTTGTGAGCCTGGGCACCTCGGGCACGGCCTTCGCGCACAGCGATGCGCCGGTGGTCGATCCGGACGGCCTGATCGCGCCCTTCTGCGGCTCGGCCGGCGGCTGGCTGCCGCTGCTCTGCGTGATGAACTTGACCGGCGTCAGCGAGGAGGTGCTCGCGGGCGCACGCGGCGCGGCCGAGCTCGCGAGCGCCCACGCCACAGCCCTCGACCACGCCGCGCTGACCGCCGCCGCCCGCGCGGTGCCGGCCGGCTGCGACGGCCTGCTCTGGCTGCCCTACCTCGCCGGCGAGCGCGTGCCGGACCTGCCGCGCGCGACCGGCACCTTGCTCGGCATGCGCGCCGGTCACCTGCACCCAGGCGTCCTGTACCGCGCCGCCCTCGAGGGCACCAGCCTGAACCTCGCTTGGGGAGTCGAGCGCCTGCGCGGGCTCGGCGTCACCGCGGACGAGGTGCGGCTCGTCGGCGGCGCCGCGAGCAACCCCCTGTGGCGCGAGGTGCTCGCCGCGAGCCTAGGCGCGCCGGTGACCGTGCTCGAGGAGCCCGAGTCCGGCGCCCTCGGGGCGGCCTTGCAAGCCCTGGCCAGCACGGTCCGTGCGCGCGGCGAAGCCGCCGACCTGCACGCGCTCGCCGCCCGCTTCGTGCGGCTCGGCGCCACGACCGAGCCCGACCCCAAGCTGGTCGCGACCTATGCCGCGCTAGGTGCCCGCTTCCGCGAAGCGGTGGCAGCACTCTACGCCTGACCAGGCCGCGTGGGCGGCCTCCCAAGACCCCGGGCCTTCTGGCTGCTGGGTCGCCATGCGGGCGCAGTACCCGGGACCGAGCCAGGTGTCGGCTGCCATGGGAAGCCACCTTCGAGGTACAGTCGTTGGCTCAGATGCAAGCTGCTGCTCATCTCCGGCCGTTGCTGTTCTCTGTGGTGCTGCTCGCCGGCGCCTGCGGGACACGGGCGGACTACGAGCTCTTGCACCTGCGCGAGCTCGTGCGCCGCGGTGATCGCGAGGCGGTGCTGGAGCACCACGCGCTGCTCTCGCCGGGCCTCTCTGCGATGCCTGCTGTGCGGGAGCTCTTGCTGGCTAGCGAGCTCGAGGCGCACGGCCTGGATCCGCTGCAGCTGCTGGCCCAGCTCTCCGCCGGGCTCGGGGACCTGCGCGGCCTGCAGGCCGCGGTGCCCGCCGACCTCCTGCCCGAGCAGGACCTCGCTCGGCTCGTCGCGCTGGCGGGCACCGGCATCGAGGGCCCGCCCTCGCCGACCGCGCTGCGCCTCGAGGCTGCGACGCTGCTCTTGGTCGGTCTGTCCCAGCACCGCGGCGGCGACCCAGCCGGCCTCGACCTGTGCCTCTTGGCGCTGGACGGCTTGGCCAGCGCGAAGGGCGACGCGGACCTCGGGCTTGCCGCGCTCGGCTCCCGGGCGGCGCGCATCCTGGACCTGGTGGGTGGTCTCGCGACCAGCGCGCCGGTCGGGCTGGCCGGCGCCGACCCCGGGGCTGCGGGCGTGGCGGAGGCCGGCGGGGTGGACCGCGGCGCGGTGGCGGCGGGTGAGGCTGGTGGCGCCGATCCCCGGCGCCTCGCTCTGGCGCGCTACCTTTGGGGTGCGCGGTGAGTCGGCTGCTGAAGGTCGCGGCGGTCCTGACGCTGCTTGGGCTCGGCGCCGCGGTCGTGGGGCCGGGCGGGCTGGGCCTGTTGAGGGGAGCGACGGTGCTTGCCGCCGACGGCCCGGTGATCGACGCGCAGGTCGCGGGCCCTGGCCTGGGACGCCTCGGGAGCCCGTGGCTGCTGCTGATGCTGCTGGCGATGCTGCTGCTCGTGCGCTCGACCGGCCAGGCCTTGGTCCACGGTCGCGACCCGAGGGGCTTCCTGCCCTTGGCCTACGTGGCCGCCGTGCTGATCACCCTGGGCGCCTCGCAGCTGCGGGGAGGCTTCCACCTCGCGAAGGCGATGCACTTCCAGGGCTACCTCTCGGACGCGGCCTCGTTCGAGGGGCCGCTCGACATCCTGGCGAGCAGCAGCGAGCGCTTCGACGAGCTCCTGCCCCACACGCGGACCCACCCGCCGGGGCCGCTGCTGGTGGCCGCTGGCATCCACGCGGTCGCCCGGGGCGTCGCCGCGGTCTCTCCGACCGCGGGGGACTTCTCGAGCACGGCGGTGCTGGTGACCTTCCTCGAGGGCAACCTCGGTGGCCTCTTGGTCGTGCTCATCGCGTGGCTCTGGCTGTGGCCGTTGTTCTTCCTGGTGCGCAGGCTGGTCCCGGACGAGCCGCGGGCGCCGGTGCTGGCCGTGGCCCTTGCTGCCGCCCTCGCCAACCTGCACGGGATCGCCCCGCTGTTCGACGGCCTGCATCCGCTGTTGGTGACCTGCGCCGCCCTAGGCCTGACGTCCGAGCGCCGCTGGGCGGTGCTGCTCGGTGGCTTCGCCGGCGGGCTGCTGCTGATGATGGCCTACGGGAGCCTCGTGGTCGGTCCGCTGCTGCTGGCCCTGCTGTTCGGTCGCAGCGAGGGCGGACGCGCGCGCCTGGGCCGCCTGGCTCTCGGCGCCGCCGGGCTGCTCGTGATCTGGGCCCTGGTCGCCCTGGCCGGCTTCGACTACCTCGCGGGCCTGGTGCGCGCGCTCGACCACCACGCCGGAGGCGTGAACGCGGGTCGCTCGCGCGGGCTCTACCTGATCGCGAGTCCCTACACCTTCAGCCTGTGGCTCGGCGTGCCGGTCGTGCTCGGTGCGCTCGCGGGTACGCGCAGCCCGGAGGTCTGGCGCCTGAGCCTGGTGCTGTTCGTGACCCTGGCCGTGTTGGTGCTGCTGGGCATCACCCGCGGCGAGACCGAGCGCCTGTGGCTGCCGCTCGCGCCCTTCTTCGTGCTGCTCGCGGCGGTCGGCTGGAGCCGGACCCCGCGCCCGCGCTTGGAGGGGGTCGCCGCCGTCGGCCTGACCGTGCTCGGGGCTCCGCTGCTCGCTGCTCTGACACGGCTGTACGCCTAGGGCGAAGGCGGAGGCGGGCGATCGACGGGCCGGTCCGGGCGGCGGGCACGCGGTGGCTGGAGAGGGCGGGGGCGTGCGGCCTCCACGCGCTCGTGCGGCTAGGGAGCTGGGGCGGGGGTGCGTTGGGCACAGGAGCGTGGGGACCTGGCGGGCGGTGGGGGCTGGTTGGCTGGCGCGGGCGGCTCGAGCGAGGCTGGGCTGGCGGTGGCCGACGCGCGGGCCTAGGAGCGTGAACGAACCCCGACGTGTTGGTCGATCGGTTGGTACCTTGGCCGGACTGTCGGCCTCTTGCCGTGCGCCTCTTGTCCTCCGCCTGACCCCCGTGCAACCCATGACGCTGCTGCTGCCCCTGCTCGCTGCCCTCGCTCCTCACCCCGGACCCAACGCCGCGCCGCTGCCCGAGCCGAGCGCCGTCGAGCAGCGCGCCGCCGAGGACGACCATCGCTGGGAGGTGCACGACATGGAGCGCCCCTGGCCCGAGCGGGTCGAGGGAGCGCGCGCCGTGACGACCCCGCCGCCGGCCGATGCGATCGTGCTGATGGGCATGCCCGGCGCGGCTGACAGCGACCGGGCGCCGGCCCAGCCCAAGGGTCTAGGGATGTGGCAGCACGGGGACGGGCGCGCCGCCGAGTGGCAGCGCCTCGACGACGGCTCGTTCCAGGTCAAGGCGGGCAGCGGAGACATCCAGACCCGAGCGAGCTTTGGCGACGTGCAGCTGCACCTCGAGTGGTTCTGCCCCGAGAGCGAGGCCGAGAACGAGGGCCAGGGGCGCGGCAACTCGGGCCTGTTCCTGCAGAGCCAGTACGAGATCCAGGTGCTCGAGAGCGTCGGCAGCCAGACCTATGCGGATGGCATGGCGGCGTCGATCTACGGCCAGCGCCCACCGCTGGTCAACCCGGGCGCGGGCATCGGCGCGTGGAATTCCTACGACGTCGTGTACCGGGCGCCGCGCTTCGATGACGAGGGCGCCCTCTTGAAGCCAGCGACGGTCACGGTCCTGCACAACGGCGTCCTGGTCCAGGACCACGTCGCCTTCGAAGGGCCGACGCGCCACCACGCGCGCACGCAGTACGAAGCCCACGCTCCGAAGCTGCCCCTGCGCTTGCAGGACCATGGCGACCCGGTGCGCTTCCGCAACATGTGGCTGCGCGAGCTGTAGGGGACGGCTAGGCGGGCGGCACCCTCTGAGCCGGAACGGGCGCTCCCTCTTTAACCTCCCCCAGGGGGGAACGAGCCCCCCCCTCTTAACAGACGAACGGGGCGAGCGCTGGTTGCACTCGCCCCGCGATCTTTGGCCCGGGACCAGCGTGTCCCAAGGCCCCGAAGTCGACGTCCTACTTGCCCTGCACCCGGTGCAGGCGCTCGCGGTAGCGCTCGTAGAGCTCGGTCTGGCGGTTGCCGGTGTCGACGCCCTGGCCGTCGATCCAGATCGCCTCGACGGCGGTCGTTCCGTCGAGCAGGTCGCCGTTGGTGACGATCACGTCGGCGCGCTTGCCGGGGGTCAGGCTGCCGAGCTCGGACTCGAGCCCGAGCACCTCGGCGGCGCCGAGCGTCACCGCGCGGTAGGCCTCGGTGCGCGGCAGGCCGAAGGCCGAGGCGAAGCCTGCATGGAAGGGCAGGTTGCGGGAGTTCTCGTCGTCGCGGCTCTGGATCGCGACGGGCACGCCGGCCCGCGCGAGCACGGCGGCGTTGGCGTAGCGTGCGTCGTAGGGCTCGAACTCCGAGCCGGGCAGGCTCAGCACGGGGCCGACGACGACGGTGAAGCCCTCTTCGGCGATGCGCGGGGCGATCTTCCAGCCATCGGTGCAGCCGTACAGCACGGCGTCGAGGCCCTCGTCCTTCGCGAACTTCATCGCGGCCAGGATCGTCTGGGCGCCATCGGCGTGCAGCGCGATGCGCTTCTCGCCGAGGGCATAGGGCGCGAGGGCACGCAGGTGGTGGTCGAGGCCGGGACCGCGACCGCCGAACTCGCGCGCGGCCGCGTCGAGGGCGTGCCACTCGCGGGCCTCGGCGAACAGCTCGCGCAGGTCGGCGATCGCTTCGGGCTCCTCCTTGGGGGCCTTCTCGTTGTAGCGCTGGCGCGGGAAGCCTAGGTGCAGCATGTCGCGCTCGACGGTGACGAGCTCTTCCCAGGTCTGGCCGTCGAGGTCGATCACCGCCGACTGGCCGCGCAGAGGACCGCGGCTGCGCGGCGCCGACTGGCTGCGCGTGATGCCGTTGGTGCGCGTGACCGTGATGTGCGCCGAGTCCGGGTGGATCGACGAGGCGACCGAGAGGTCGGGCTGGTTGCCGCCGCCCTCGCGCATGTCGTTGGTGCCCGCGACCGAGCCGATCTCGAACAGACCGACCGGCGTGTTGAGCGCGATCATGCCAGGCCAGACGTGCTTGCCAAAGGCGTCATGCACCACGGCCCCCTCGGGCACGGCGATGCCCGTGCCGACTGCGAGGATGCGGCCGTCCTGGATCAGCACGGTGCCCTGCTCGATGGGTGGGGCGTCGATCGGGTGCACCGTGCCGCCGACGATGGCGACCATGCCCGCCCCGGCGCCTTCGCCGGTGGGCAGGTCCGGCACGGGGTGCGCCTCGATCGGGTAGTCGCGCGGGCCGACGACGGCGTCCTCGAGGGCGAACAGGTCCATGCGCTCGAACTCGACCTCGCCGTCGACGAGGGTCAAGAGGACCTTCGAGTACACCGACATCGGGTCGCCGCTGAGCAGCACCAGGTCGGCGTCCTTGCCGGTCTCGATCGAGCCCGTGCGGTCGCCGAGGCCCAGCTGGATCGCGCCGTTGAGCGTGCACAGGCGCAGGGCGGCGACGGGGTCGAGCCCGGCGTACTTGATCGACTTCGAGGCCTCGTGGTAGAGGTGCCGCATCAGCTCGTCGCTGTCGGAGTTGATCGTCGAGACGGCGCCGGCCTCGTCGAGCAGCGCCGCGTTCTGGGGGATCGCGTCATAGGCCTCGATCTTGTAGCCCCACCAGTCGGCGAAGGTCGAGGGGCCCGCGCCGTGCTCGGCGATCTCGGCCGCGATCTTGTAGCCCTCGAGCACGTGCTGCAGGGTCTGCACCCGGAAGCCGTGACGCTCGGCGACGCGCAGCAGCATCAGGATCTCGTCGGCCCGGTAGCTGTGGCTGTGGACCTTGACCGTGCCGGCCAGGATCTGGCTCAGGACCTCGAGGCGCAGGTCGCGCCGCGGCGGCACGGGGTCCTCGCCGCCGGCGACGGCGGTGTAGTAGCTGCGCCACTGGTCGGCGTAGTCGGCGGCGCGGTCGAAGCCGCGCTCGAAGACCGCCTCGACGCCCGGACGTGAGCCCGGGAAGCGCGAGTCGCTGTTGTTCCAGTTGGACTGCTTGGGGTTCTCGCCGAGCGCGAACTTGATGCCCTGGGGTGCGTCCGGGAAGCGCAGCTCGTCGGCGGTCGCACCCCAGCGCAGCTTGAGCACCTCGCTGCGCCCGCCGATGGCGTTGGCCGAGCCGTGCAGGCACTGGATCGTGGTCACGCCGCCCGCGAGGGCGCGGTAGATGCTGATGTCGGTCGGCTCGATCACGTCGCTGATGTCGACGTCAGCGGTGATCGAGAGGGTGCCCTCGGGGACGCCGCCCCCGGGCGCGGTGGGGCCCGGCCCGCCCGCGTCGCGCGCCGCGCCGCTCGACGACGCGACCATCAAGGCGCGCCTGCGCGAGCACGTTCTGGCCGGCGG
>JARGPD010000047.1:12136-30268 GCA_029212845.1 Planctomycetota bacterium | reverse complement strand
GTCTACGAGGAGTTCCTCGAGTCCCACCGCGAGGAGTACGGCTTCCAGCACTGGCGCAACAGCTTCGACCCCCAGGGCGCGCAGCTGGCGCTGTTCTTCGAGGGGCAGCTGACCGCGGAGGAGCGCGTGCGCGTCCTGGGCGACCTGCGGCGCAGCCTGCCGCAGCCAGCCGGCCACACGGTGCGCTTCTACGACAGCAGCAGCGTCACGGACACGAGCAAGGCCCTGGTGACCTTCACCCTCAAGGGCACCGACTCGATCGAGCTCGCACGCCTCGGTGCCGAGGCCGCCGACCTGCTGCGGACCGTGCCCGGCCTAGCCGGTGTGACCCTGCCCGACGGCTCACCCCCGGACCAGATCAACGTCGAGGTCGACCGCGACCTGGCCCTCAGCTTGGGCTTCGACTCGATGAGCGCCATCTCCGGGATCAACTGGGCCCTGCGCGGCCAGAGCTTGCCGCGCTTCCAGGAGCGCGGCCGCGAGATCCCGCTGATCCTGGAGTACGACGAGGCCAACACCCCCGGCCTCGCGACCCTGAAGGACCTGCCGGTGTACTCGGTCAGCAACCAGGTCCCGCTCTCTTCCATCGCCAGCTTCTCGGTGGGCAAGGGCTCGAGTAGCATCCGCCGGGTCAACGGCCAGATCAGCTACGCCCTGACCGCCGAGGTCGAGGACCCGACTCGCAAGGTCGAGGTGACCGAGCTCGGCCTCGCGGTGCTCGACACGCTGGACATGCCGCGCGGCTTCTCGGTCGACCGCCAGGACTCCGCGAGCAACCGCGCCAACTCCGAGATCGAGGAGCTGCAGCGCGCCTTCCTGCTGTCGATCGTGTTGGTCTTCCTGGTGATGGGCATCCTGTTCGAGTCGGTGCTCTTGCCCTTCAGCGTGCTGTTCACGATCCCCTTCGCGGTCATGGGCGCGATCTGGTCCATGTGGATCCTGCGCGCGCCGCTCGACCCGATGGGCATGATCGGCCTGATCATCCTGGCCGGCGTCGTGGTCAACAACGGCATCGTGCTGATCGACCGCATCCACCGCCTGACCGACGAGATGGGCCGCCGCGACGCCGTGCTCGCCGGCTGCGCCCAGCGCGTGCGCCCGATCGTGATGACCGCCCTGACGACGGTCATGGGCCTCTTGCCGATGGCCATCCAGACCCCCGCCACGGGCTCGATGGACTACCGCGCGATGGGCGCCATCGTCATCGGCGGCCTGCTCGCCAGCACCTTCTTCACCCTGTGGGTCGTGCCGCTCGCCTACACGGTGCTGGACGACCTCGCGATCCACGTGCGCGGCGCCTTCGCCTGGGCCCTACGCCCACGCCAAGGCAAGCCCCAAGAGCTCCCCCCCACCCCCTGAGCCCGAGCAGCCCGTAGAACCCGGGCCCGGCGAGACCCCGGCCGCCAGCTGCCCAGCGCATGCCCAGCCAAGGGCGGGCGAGAGCGAGTGGCTGGTTGTCAGTCCCCTGCGCGGAGGTGGCAGACCGACTTCGGATCACCGGCTGTTGGTTCCGGGACCTCGGTTTTGGGCCTGCCTGGGGGGCTGGTGGCGGCTCGCTCGCTATACTTCGCGCGCGTCCTTGGCAACTCGATCCAGTCCCCGCCCATCCGACCGCCCACGATGGCTCTCGACGACAACAACCGAAGCTCCGCAGTCCGCCTGCGCCCCGGCGTTCGCCTCGCCGTCGTCGCGTCCACGTACCACGGGGAGCTGATCGACGCGATGCTGCGCTCGGCCACCGACGAGCTGACCGCCGCCGGCCTAGCGGCCAGCGACCTGATCGTCCTGCGCGCACCCGGCGCCTTCGAGCTGCCGATCCTGGCCCAGGCCCTCGCGCGCCGCGAGGACGTCGACGCGGTGATCTGCTTCGGCCTGGTGCTCAAGGGCGAGACCGAGCACGACCGCCACATCTCGCGTAGCGTGGCCCACGCGCTCCAGGACATCGGGCTCGAGACCCACAAGCCGGTCCTGTTCGGCGTGCTGACCTGCAACACCGTCGCCCAGGCCCGCGCCCGCGCCCTGCCTGTCGCCGAGGGCGGCGAGCAGGACAAGGGCCGCGAGGTGGCGCGCGCGGCGATCGAGGCCCTCTGTGGGCTCGACCTAGCCCGCGACCTGCCGTCCACCGGCACGCGCTTCAGCCGCCTCGGCGACCTCGACGCCCTGACGACGACCGGCGGCAAGCTGACCGGCGCAACGACCACCGACGGAGCCGGCGCTGACGCTGCTCCCGACTCCACCACCCCGACCGAAGGCGGCGCGGCCTAGGGCCCGCCGAGCACCCCGTGAAGAAGCGCACCCGAGCCCGTGAGCTCGCGCTCCAGGCCCTGTACCAGCTGGACATCCAAGGCGAGTCCTTCGCCGAGGAGGTCAGCGCCTTCGTGCACGACGAGGAGAGCGACAAGGAGACCGCCGAGTTCGCGCTCAGCCTCGTGCGCGGCGTGATCCTCGAGCAGGAAGTCATCGACGCGCGCATCCGAGAGGTCGCGCAGAACTGGGACTTGGAGCGCATGGCGATCGTTGACCGCAACGTGCTGCGCATGGCGACCCAGGAGCTGATGTTCATGGACGAGATCCCGCCGAAGGTCTCGATCAACGAGGCCATCGAGCTGGGCAAGCGCTTCTCGACCAAGAACTCGGGGGCCTTCATCAACGGCATCCTCGACCGCATCAAGACCGGCATCGCCGAGAAGGAATAGAGGCACCGGCATGGGACTCTTCGACCGCCTCAAGAAGCGCCTGACGCGCACCCGCAGCGCCATCTCGGACGGCATCTCGTCGATCTTCCGCGGCGGCCGCGAGATGGACCAGGCGCTGCTCGACGAGCTCGAGGAGCTCTTGTACACGTCCGACCTCGGGCCCCTCGCCACCGACCTGGTCGACGAGCTGACGCGGCTGCACAAGCGCGGCGAGCTGAAGGGCGAGGGCGACGTGCGCGCGGCCCTGCGCGGCCGGCTGCTGGAGCGCCTCGGCCAGCAGGTCCCGGCGCCGGACTTCGTCGGACCAGAGGGCCCCGATGGCTCGGGCCGCCAGCCCTTCGTGCTGCTGGTCGTCGGCGTCAACGGCTCGGGCAAGACCACCTCGATCGCCAAGCTCTCGCGGCACCTGCAGCAGGCGGGCAAGAAGGTGCTCGTCGGCGCCTGCGACACCTTCCGCGCGGCGGCCGCCGACCAGCTCGAGATCTGGGCCGAGCGCTCGGGTGTCGAGATCGTGCGCCAGGGCGAGGGCGCCGATCCAGCGGCGGTGGCCTGGGACGCGGTCGACGCGGGCATCGCACGCGGCTGCGACGTGATCATCCTCGACACCGCCGGCCGCCTGCACACCCAGAAGAACCTCATGGAGGAGCTCAAGAAGGTGCAGCGCGTGGTGCAGAAGCGCCTGCCCGGAGCGCCCCACGCGGTCTGGCTCGTGCTCGACGGAACCAACGGCCAGAACGCGGTCAACCAGGCCAAGCTGTTCACCGAGGCGGTCGAGGTCGACGGCATCATCGTCGCCAAGCTCGACGGCACCGCGCGCGGCGGCGCGGTCTTCACGATCACCGAGGCGGTCGGCCTGCCGGTGCACTTCGTCGGCACCGGCGAGACCATGGAGGACCTCGAGCCCTTCGAGCCCGGCGCCTTCGTCGACGCCATCCTGAGCGCCACGGTCGGCCAAGCGGAGGCCTCCTAGCCCTTGCTCGCGCTGGCCCACACGCCGCTCCTCGCCGCCCTGCTCGCGCCGGGCGATCCGCTCGTCACGCTGATCGCGCCCCTCGCGGGCGTGCTGGTGCTGCTCCTGCTCGCCGCCCTCCTCGGCGAGCTGCAGCGCACGACCACCGCCGCGAGCGCGACCACCAACGGCGAGCCGAGCGCCTCCAGCAGCTGGGTCGTCGCGCTCACCTTCGGCGGCGTGCTCTTCGCCCGCGGCGTCGCGACCTGGGGGCCCGACGAGGCCGGCACCGACAGCTTCGAGGCCGCGCGCGCGGGCGGCGTCGCGGCGATCGGGCTGGGCGCGCTCTTGCTCGGCTACCACTGGCCGCGGCTCGTCGGCGTGCTCGCGGTGCGCGCTGGGATCGCCCTGGCGCTATTGGGCGGGCTGGTCCTCTGCTGGCAGGGCTTGGCCGGCCAGCTGGGCCCCGGGGCCGGGCTCCTGGGCAACACCGGCTACGACGCCCAGCTGCTCCTGCCGGGTGCAGCGGCGGGCCTCTTCGTCCTGGCCCTCGCCCGCGATCCCAGGTCGGCCCCCGCCCTCCTCGGCTCGATCGCCTTCGCCCTAGCCGCCCTCTACGCGGGCCTCGCACCGGCCATCGGTGCGGCGCTCGTGCTGGCCGTCTTCGGCCTCGGGGCCCTGGCGCTCAGCTCGCAGCGGCTGCTCGTCGGCGGGCTCCTGGTCGTCGGCCTGACCCTCGGGCTCTTCGGGAACCGCGTCGCCGCATTCCACGGCCAAGCGCCCGCGCCCCAGGCCGCCGCCAGCACCACGGCGGCACCCGATGCGGCCCTCGGCGGCGTCGGCGTGCGCCTCGCCATCTGGCGCACCCTGCTCTCGGGCGACCTGCCGCGGCCCGTCGAGACCGGCCAGTTCCAGGCCACCTACCCGCCCCACCGGGACCCCGCCGAGCTCGCCGCGACGACGGGCAGCCAGACCCTCGAGGAGATCACCGAGGTCGAGCACCCCCACAACGACCTGCTGCTCAGCTGGGTCGAGGGGCGCTTCACGCCTGTCTTCCTGGTCGGCGGCCTGCTGCTCGTGTACCTCGCCCTCGGCAACCTCCTGCTGCGCCGCTGGGCGAGCCGCAACCAGCTACCCCTCGCCGCCGGCGCCCTCGCGCTGGTCCTCGCCGGCAGCTTCCACTCCCCGCTGCTGGTCAACCCGGCGGCGGCCCTCCTCGGCTGGCTCCTGGTCGGCGCCTGGCTCGGACGCCTGGCCTGCTGGCGGTCGGACCTGGCCCTCGACCACGACGGCGCCCCGGCCGAAGAGGTCCCCAGCCACGGCCCGGGCCTCGGCGCCGCCCTGGCCGCCGACCTCGACCACCGCGGCGGTCGCTGGTCCCTGGCCACCCGCCTGATCACCCTCGGCCTGGCGCTCCTGCTCGTCGGGAAGGCCTCGACTTGGGCGCCGCTCGAGGCCGAGGACCTGCTCGGCGAGCGCCCGCCCGAGCTGGCCTCCACCGAGTCCGCCCGCCTGGCCATCGCCGACGGCCGCCTGCCCTTCGGCGTGGTCGCGCTGCACGCGCGCAGCCTGCAGGCCGACGACCCGATCGCAGCGGCGGCCTTCTGGGACCTGGCCCTCGAGCTGCGCCCGCACTCGGTCGAGGCCTTGATCCAGCGCGGGCTCCTGGCCGCCATCGCCGGCGACCTGAGCCAGGCCCACTGGCGCTGGGCGCGCGCGGCCGAGCTCTACCCGGGCTACCCGCCCCTGGTCGCCAACCTGCACCTGCTCGGTGCCGACCTCGTGCTGGGCGGCGAGCTGCAGGCCGGCCTGGCCGAGCTCGACGACGTGCTGGGCGAGCTCAACGACTTGCCCGAGCAGCACCGCGAGCCGGTGGTGCTGCTGCGCGCCGCGAGCCTGTCGACCGAGCCCAAGCTGCGCGCCGCCTTCGCGCTCGCGGCCCACTGGCTGCAGGCCCGGCGCCAGGCGGAAGCCGGGGACATTGCCGCCTGCCAGGTCAGCCTCGAGCGCGCCGCCCTCGCGGCCCGCACCGCGCCCGGGGACCAGCCCCCAGCGCTGCACTTCGGCGCCAGCGAGCCTGGGGACCCGAGCCAAGCTGGAGGGCCGCTCGAGGTTCCAGCCGAGCTCGTCGACGCCAGTCCCGCCGCGCTGCAGGTCGAGCTCGCCGCCTGCGAGGCGGCTGCGGGGGACCTAGGCGGCGCGCGCGAGCGCCTCGGCCGCCTGCTCGAGGACCCGCGCAACACGCGCGAGTCCCTGCTCAGTGGGGCTCCGACCTGGGCCCAGCGCACGGCTGGAATCCTGCTGCCCTAGTGGCCCGCCTCGCGCCCCTGCGCGCCGGGTCGTGCCCAACGTGTCTGCGCTGCCGGGGCTAGCGCTCCAGCCCGTCCGGAAGTCCAATAGGTAGCAATCCAGTCGTACCGAACCCTCGCTACATCCAATGACTCGCACCCTCGCCTTCGGCTTGCTTGCCCTCGCGCTCCTCGCCCCCTTCGCCGCCGCCCAGGTCCCCACGGTCAGCCGCATCGACGTCACGCCCACCGGCGGAGCTCCCAACGGGATCGCCCACGGTCCGACCGTCTCGGCCGACGGCAACTTCGTGGTCTTCGCCAGCCGCGCGACCGACCTGGTGGCCACGACCCAGCCCGTGGCCGGGGGCTGGAACCTCTTCCGGCGCAACGTCCGCACGGGCGTCACCGAGCAGGTCAACCTCGACAACACCGGCGCGGGCATGCCCCTGCCGGATGGGACCGCGCCCCTTGCACCGGTGACCCACGCGATCTCCGGCAATGGCCGCCATGTCGTCTTCACCTCGCTCGGCGCCCACCCGACCCTGGGCGACCCGAACCCCCAGACCGACGTCTACCTGCGCGACCTCGGCTCGGGTACGACCGAGCTGATCAGCGCCGGCTTCGCGGGCCCCGTCCAGTCCAGCGCCGCCCAGCAGCCGACGGTCAGCGACGACGGGCGCTACGTGGCGTTCCTCGGCATCGGCAACGAGTTCGCGCACCTGCAGGCGGGCCTCACGGCCCTCGCGCGCCACGCCTACGTCCGCGATCGCGTCGCCGGCGCCACCTTCCTCGTCAGCCGCTCCACGCCGGTCTGGAGCAACTCGGACCAGGTGCGAGACGTGCAGATCTCCGGCGACGGATCGCGCGTGGGCTTCCTCACCTTCCACGGCACCACGGGCAGCGGCACCTACCTGCACGTGTACGAGGCTGCGACCAAGACCACCCGCGACCTCGCCCAGGTCGCCCCGGCCAACCCCTTCGCCGAGCTGCCGACCTTCTCGATGAGCCGGACGGGCAGCAAGATCGCCCTCGGAACCACCTACGACGGCCTGGTCCCCGGCGACCAGGACGGGACCGCGGACGTGTTCCTCTTGGACCTCACCACCGGCCTGCTCGAGCAGGTCAACACGACGACCCAGGGCGCGACCGTGCTGGCCAGCTGCTCCCGCCCGAGCCTCTCGCCGGACGGTCGCTACGTGACCTTCGAGAGCCTCAGCGCCGAGCTGCCCGCCGGCCCGCCACCGGCCCACTACCAGGTCTACGTGAAGGACCTCTTGACCGGCCTGACCACGCTCGGCTCGCACAACTTTGGCGGTGAAGCGGGTGCGCTCGCCACCGGCCTCGGCTACGCCAAGACGCCGAGTCCCCGCGCGCTCAGCGACCTCGGCGGTGCCCTCGTCTTCCAGAGCGACTTCGAGAACATCGCCAGTCCGGCCACGCCGGGGCAGATGGGCATCTTCCACAACGACCGCAGCTCCGACGGACCGCAGCTGACGGTCGACCACCTGGTCGTCGGCGCCACGGCGAAGGTCGTCGTCACCGGGGCCCAGCCCGGCGGTGCTGTGCTGCTGGCGATCTCGGTCACGGGCCAAGGCCCCTACTCGACGACCTGGGGTCCGGCCGATGTCAGCCCGCCACTGCACACCCAGCACATGCCGGTCGACGCCTTCGGCACCATGACCCTGGACCTGCCGATCGTCCCCGCGCTTGTCGGCCTGCCCATCTACGTGCAGGGCCTGGACACCTTCGCCCTGGCCCTGACGTCGAGCTACTACGGCGTCGTCCAGTAGGCCGCGCGCCAGCTCGCCCCCCGCCTCACGGGGTCCGGGGCCGCGCTGCGGCCTGGAAGCGCGAAACCCGCTAGCGTGCTCGCGCCACCTCGCCTTCTAATGGTGGGAGATCCCTCGTCCCCAAGCTCGAACCCACCCCACCCATGCGTGCCAAGTTCACCGCGGGCCTGCTCGCCCTCCTCGCCAGCTCCGCCTCGGGCCAGGTCCCGACCCTCTCGCGCCTCGACGTCAGCCCTTCGGGGCAGGCGCCCAATGCCGGCGCCGAGCGCGCGTCGATCTCGCCCGACGGCGAGCACGTCGTGTTCCTCAGCAAGGCCACCAACCTAGTCACGCCGACCCAAGTGACGCTGGACGGTCGAAACCTCTTCCTCAGGGACCTGCGCACCGGCGTGGTGCAGCAGGTCAACCTCGACTCGACCGGCGCCGCCATGCGCCTGGTCCTCCCGATCTTCGACGACTCGGGTCCCTACTTCGCCGTCTCGGGTGGCGGACGCCATGTCTTGTTCTCGACCTACGACGATGATGCCCTGCTGGGGGACATCAACGGTGGCCGGGACATCTACCTGCGCGACGTCCAAGCGGGCACGACCGAACTGATCAGCCAAGGCTCGACCGGCCCGGTCGTCTCGGGCGACGCGCGCAACGTGTCGATCTCCGACGACGGTCGCTTCGTCTGCTTCGTGGGCGAGGGCGACCAATACGTGCCCCTGCCCGGCCCCCTGACCAGCTCGGCCAGTCACGCCTACATCCGCGATCGGGTCAAAGGCTCGACCAAGCTGATCAGCCGCGCCGTACCGGGCTTCCTCAAGACGGACATCGTCAAGGAAGCCGTGCTCTCGGGGGACGGCAACCGCGTGGCCATGCTGCTGACGCGCAGCAGCGGGACGGGCTTCCAGCTCGTGGTCCATGACCGGACCCTGGCCACGTCAACCGACTTCGGGATCGTCTCCGAGCACGTCGTCTTCGACGAGCAGCCCAGCATCGCGATCGACCGCACCGGCTCCAAGGTCGTGTTCAGCTCGCGCCTCAATGGCCTGGTGGCCGGCGACAACGACGACCTGATCGACTCCTTCCTCCTGGACGTCGCCGCTGGGACATTCGAGCACATCAACCTGACCACGGGCGGGGGCTCGACCAGCGTCGAGGCGCGCTGGCCGAGCATCTCGCCCGACGGGCGCTACGTCTCGTTCGAGTCCTCGGGCGACGAGCTCGTCCCCTCCCAGACCCCGCCGCGCTACCACGTCTTCGTTCGTGACCTCGAGACCGGCCTGACGACCCTCGGCTCGATCAACCTCCAGGCCCAGCCCGGCAGCTCGACCTTCACGGCCCAGGCCCTGACCCGCTCGCGCAGGGCTCTCAGCCATCGCGGTCGCTACCTCGTCTACGAGAGCAACTTCGAGAACCTGGTGCAGCCGACCTCGGGAACGTCGTTCGGCATCTACCTGCTGGACCGCCAGACCGACGGCCCCCAGCTGACGGTCACCAACCTGGTCAGCACAGGCACGGCCACGATGACCGTCACGGGCTGCGTCCCGAACGGCGCCGTGCTGGTCGGCATCTCCCTGACCGGCCAAGGTCCGATCTCCACGCCCTGGGGCCTGGTCGACCTGGCGCCCCCCCTGCACACCTACAGCGTCCTGGTCAACCCGGCGGGCGTCGCCACCCTGCAGCTGCCGCTCACGCCGGCCCTCGCCGGACTGCCGCTCTTCGCCCGCGGCCTCGACACGCTCGACCTGTCCCTGACGACCCCCTACTTCGGCCTGATCCAATAGCGGGTCCAGGCCCTGGAGGGCGCTGGGGGGGGCTAGAGCCCCTCCAGCAGCCTGCCCCGGCCGAAATGGCAGCAAACCCGCAAGCGAATGGGCGTGGCGGTCGATGACGACCCTGCCATGTTCTCCCGTCCCCAGAGGCAAGTGGCGCAGCGACCCGCCGCTGCCGGACAGCCCACGGCCGCGCTCCCTGGCGTCGCGCCCTCCGCACCCGCGACGGCGCCCTCGGGCGCCGCAGCGCTGCTCCGGTTCACGCCAGCCCATGAGGGGGTTCCACGGACCAACCCGACGAACCTCGCCGGGGCCCAGCTCGCGGGCAAGAACCTCGAGGGCCTCGACCTGTCGAAGTGCGACCTCTCGGACGCGGACCTGTCGGGCGCTCGGGCAGCCGGAGTGAACCTGCGCGGGACCAAGCTGACCGGCGCGGACCTCAGCCGCATCGACCTGACCGGTGCCGACCTGCTCGGGGCGAACCTCGCCGGCGCGATGATGGACCACGCCCAGCTCCGCGGGGCCAACCTGACGCGCTCGAACCTGAGGGAGGCGGACCTGTCCCGCTCGGACCTGCGCGACGCCAAGCTGTTCGGCGCCAAGGTCGCGGGCACGGTCTTCGAGCGCGCCGACATGCGCGGCAGCTTCCTCGGGGGCATGACCGGCTACGAGCATGCCGAGTGGAAGAACGTCGACATCCGCGACATCGACCAGCACGGCACCTACCTCGCGCGGCGCTTCATCACCGACCAGAATTACATCCACGAGTTCCGGCGCCGCGGCCTGGGCGCCGAGCTCGTCTACCGCATCTGGTGGCTGACCAGCGACTGCGGCCGCAGCGGCCTGCGCTGGGGGCTCTTGACCGCCTTCCTGATGGTCATCTTCGCGAAGGCCTACACCTTCGTCGGCATCGACTACGGCGCGAACGAGACCTGGCTCTCACCGCTCTACTACTCGGTCGTGACGCTCACGACCCTGGGCTACGGCGACGCGCTCCCGACCTCGGTCGGCGCCCAGGCCCTGTCCATGCTCGAGGTCTCGATCGGCTACGTGATGCTCGGCGGCCTGCTCTCCATCTTCAGCACCAAGATGGCGCGCCGGTCCGAGTAGGGGCCACGGGTACCGCGGGGCAGAGCCCCTTGGCACCTCGGGGCCATCGATCCGCCCTTGATCGACCGGAGCTGGAACCTCGCCCCCTCCGCGAACGCGGAGCTGGGCAGCGCATGGCCGCGCGGGCGCGCGGAGCGAGCACCAAGTCCCAAGAGAGCAAGCCCGCCGCAGGCGCCCCCCACCCACCCGGGCAAGCAAGCGCCCGCCCGGCGCCAGAGGGCAGAGCCCTTGGGCACCTGAGGCCCTCAGTGACTCTCGGTGAACTGCTCGGCTTCGGTCGAGCCCTCAAGGGCCGTCGTCGAGGACTTGCCGCCCGCCGCCGCGTTGCTGACCAGGTCGAAGTAGCTGGTCCCGACCTCGTGCTGGTGCTTGGTCGCGGTGTAGCCGTGGGCCTCGCTCTTGAACTCGTCCTGCTGCAGCTCCGAGTAGGCCGCCATGCCGCGCGTCTTGTACTCGCGGGCCAGCTCGAACATGCGGTGGTTGAGCGCGTGGAAGCCGGCCAGGGTCACGAACTGGAAGGCGTAGCCCATTTCGAACAGGCGCTCCTGGAAGACGGCGATGGTCTCCTTGCCGAGGTTCGCTTCCCAGTTGAAGCTGGGCGAGCAGTTGTAGGCCAGGAGCTTGCCCGGGAACTTGGCGTGGATCGCGTCGGCGAACTGCTGGGCCTCGTCCAGGTCGGGGTGGCTGGTCTCGCACCAGATCATGTCGGCAAAGGGCGCGTAGGAGAGCCCGCGGCTGATCGCTTGGTCGATGCCCGGCGTGACGCGGAAGAAGCCCTCGGGGGTGCGCTCGCCGGTGCAGAACGGCTTGTCGCGGTCGTCGATGTCGCTGGTCAGGAGGTTCGCGGCGTCCGCGTCGGTGCGCGCGATCACGAGCGTCGGCACCTGCATCACGTCGGCGGCCAGGCGCGCGGCGTTGAGCGTGCGAATGAACTGCCCGGTGGGCACGAGCACCTTGCCACCGAGGTGGCCGCACTTCTTCTCGGAGGCCAGCTGGTCCTCGAAGTGCACGCCGGCGGCGCCGGCCTCGATCATCGCCTTCATCAGCTCGAAGGCGTTGAGCGGCCCGCCGAAGCCGGCCTCGGCGTCGGCCACGATCGGCGCGAACCAGTGGATCGAGTCGTCGCCCTCGGAGTGCGCGATCTTGTCCGCGCGGGAGAGGGCACGGTTGATCTTCTCGACGACCTTGGGCACCGAGTTGGCCGGGTAGAGGCTCTGGTCCGGGTACATGTCCCCGGCCAGGTTGGCGTCGGCGGCCACCTGCCAGCCCGAGAGGTAGATCGCCTTGAGGCCTGCACGCACCTGCTGCATGGCCATGTTGCCGGTCAGGGCGCCGAGGGCGGCCACGCGCTCCTCGCCGTTCACCAGCTGCCAGAGGCGCTCGGCCCCAAGCTCGGCCAGGGTGTGGCGGACGTGCACCGAGCCACGCAGGCGCTCGGCATCGGCGGGCGAGTAGTCCCGCTGGATGCCGGCCCAGCGCTTCTGGTCGGCGGCGGTCTCGGGCTTCCAGTTCGGCAGATAGGGAGTCGTCATGGCGGTGTGTGGGCGTGGGTCGAGGGGGATGAGAGAAGGGGCGAAGGAGCTGGGGAGGAGGCCTCTGGCGGGAGGGCTCGCTACAGGTCCGCGTAGGCAGCGAGGGTCAGGAATTCGGCGAGCTCGGTGGACTCGATCAGGCGCCGGAAGTGCTCGGCGGCGCGCTCGAAGCGTCCTGCGGCGAAGGCCAGGTCGCCGACCTCGGCCCGGATCGCGGCGAGCTCCTCGGCCTGGATCCCGCGGACCAGCTCGGGGGTCACCGTGCGGCCGTCTGCCAGCACCGAGGCGTGGTGAACCCACTGCCAGACTTGGGTGCGAGAGATCTCGGCCGTGGCGGCGTCCTCCATGAGGTCGTTGATCGGCACGCAGCCGGCGCCGCCCAGCCAGGCGGCCAGGTAGCGCACGCCGACGCCTAGGTTCTGGCGCAGGCCGGCCTCGGTGATCTCGCCTTCGGGCACGGCCAAGAGGTCGGCGGCGGTGATCGCCACGTCGTCGCGGGCCACGTCCAGCTGGTTGACGACACCGCGCGCGCCGAGCACGCGCTCGAACTCCTCCAGCGCGACGGCGACCAGGCCCGGGTGGGCGACCCAGGTGCCATCGTGGCCGTCCTCGGCCTCGCGGCGCTTGTCGGCGCGCACCTTGGCGAGGGCCGCATCGTTGCGCGCAGCATCGCCCTTGATCGGGATCTGGGCGGCCATGCCCCCCATCGCGAAGGCGCCGCGGCGGTGGCAGGTCTGGATCAGGAGCTGGCTGTAGCTGGCCAGGAAGCGGCGGTCCATGCCGACGCTGCCGCGGTCCGGCAGGACGAAGGCGGGGTCGGCGCGGAAGCGCTTGATGAAGGAGAAGATGTAGTCCCAGCGGCCGCAGTTGAGGCCGGCCATGTGGGCGCGCAGCTCGAACAGGATCTCGTCCATCTCGAAGGCGGCGGTGATCGTCTCGATCAGCACGGTCACCTTGACGACACCGACCTCGAGGCCGAGGGCGCGCTCGACATGGGTGATCACGTCGTTCCAGAGGCGCGCCTCGAGGTGGCTCTCGAGCTTGGGCAGGTAGAAGTAGGGACCGCTGCCGCGGGCGAGCAGCTCGGCCGCGTTGTTCGCCATGAAGACCGCGAAGTCGAACAGCGAGGCCGAGATCGGCTGGCCGCCGAGGGTCACGTGCTTCTCGTCGAGGTGCCAGCCGCGCGGGCGCACCATCAGCACGGCGGTCTCGTCGTTCAGGGCGTAGGACTTGCCGCGCGCGGGATCCTCGAAGCGGATCGTGCGGCGCACCGCGTCGTGGAGGTTGCGCTGGCCGTCGACGACGTTGTTCCAGGTGGGCGCGTTGGAGTCCTCGAGGTCGGCCATGAAGACCTTGGCGCCGGAGTTCAGCGCGTTGATGATCATCTTGCGGTCGACGGGACCTGTGATCTCGACGCGTCGGTCCATCAGGTCCGCCGGCAGGGGCGCGACGCTCCAGTCGCCGGCGCGGATCTTGGCCGTCTCGGGCAGGAAGTCCGGGCGCTCGCCGGCGTCGAGCCGGACTTGGCGCGCCTCGCGCGCAGCTAGCAGCTCGCGGCGCCGGGGCCCGAAGCGGCGCTCGAGCTCGGCCACCAGCTCCAGGACGGGCGGGGCCAGGAGGGCTTCACATCCGGCGGGCAGGGCGGCCCGCAGCTGCAGGCCAGGAGAGGAGGTCAGTTCGGTCATTGCGGAGGGGGGCAGGTGGACACGTGTCAAACCTACCTCACTCCTAGGGCCCTGGCCGGACCAGGCGATTCGCGGGCGATCGGCCCGCCCCGAATTCAGGCCTGGAGGCCTCCAGGGGGCTCCTTTCGGCGGCTTCGGAATGCGAGCGCCAGCAGCACCGCCACCAGGACGTTGGCCGCCAGGGCGGGCAGGACCGGGTCGAGGTCGAGCCATGCGGGGAGGGCCCCGTCCCCACCGGCCTCGAGCCGGCTGGCGCGCAGGCCGGGCACCACCAGCTTCCACGCGAGGGCCGTGCCCAGCCCTGCCAGCATGCCGCCCACCACCGCCTGGCGCGGCGTGCGCGGCAAGAGCAGCGCGGCCAGGAGCGCCGGAGTGATCGTCACGCCGTAAAGGGTGTAGGCGTAGAGCGCGATCCGGAAGAACGAGTCGCTGGTGTAGGCCAGGCCTAGGGCGACCAAGCCCAGGAGCAGCACCAGGCTGCGGTGGCGGCCGGCGCTAGGCCGACCGGGCAGGAGGTCCGTAGCCGCCGAGGTCGACGAGGCCAAGAGGTACGAGTCGGCCGTCGAGAGCACCACCGCCACGATCGCCGCCACCAGCCCGAGGCCGAGGACCGGCGGCACCAGGGTGAAGGCCGTGTCGATGATCACGTGGGCGGGATTGGCCAGGTCACCGCCGAGGTAGGCGCGGCCGAGCAGGGCCAGGGCGATCACCGCGGACTCGATCACGAGCAGCCCGGCGAAGGCTCCCAGGGCCGAGCGGCGCGCGGCGGCGGGCGACTCGGCGGCCAGGAAGCGCTGCATCAGGTTGGCGTCGCCGAGGATCAAGAGGAAGCTCGGCAGCAGCACGTTGACCCAGCCGAAGGCAGTCAGGCCGCCCCCCGGTCGCAGCAGGGCCTCGGGCAGCGCGGCCAGGTCCGGGTCCCAACCTAGGCCGAGGTAGGCCACGCTCGCGAGCACGCCGACCAGGATCACGAGCCCCGCGACGAGGTCCGTCCAGGCCACGCTGAAGAGGCCGGCGAGAGCCGTGTAGAGGATCACGAAGAAGGCGAACAGGGCCGGCCAGAGCGAGAGCTCGGCGCCGAACACGACGACCTCGAGGGCGCGCGGTCCGTCGGGTCCGGCGAACAAGCGCTCGGCCACCGCGGCGCCCGCGCGGTACTGGTACGAGACGATGATCAGGTACGCGCCGACGAGGGCCACCGCGCCGAGCCGCCGGGCGCCGAGCCCGAAGCTCCGTCCGAGCACCTCGGGAACGGTCGTCACGCCGAAGCGCCTCAGGCGCGGCGCGATCCGGGCGAGGAGCAGCATCCCAGCCAGCCCGGGCAGGGGCAGCAGGAAGGCGGCGACCCCGGTTTCGAAGGTGAACTCTGCGTTACCGAAGATCGAGCCGGTGCCGATCCAGGTGGCGACCAGAGTGCCCACCAGGACACCCGGTCCGAGGCCGCGTCCCGCTAATGCAAAGTCGTCCCCCGTGCGCACCCGGGCCGCGTGGAACACCGCCACGGCCGCGAGGACCGCCAGCATGAGGAAGACGACGAGGGGGGCCAGGCTCATCGGGCCAGTCTACAGGAACGACTTCAGGGGTACGGTTCCCGGCAGGATCGTCCGAAGGATGGAGGGGTACCTAGTTCCCACCCACCAGGATCCCTTGGATTCAGGGCGGACCTGCACGACAATCAACGTGAACTAGATCCCGGTCGGACTCGTCCACCTCGGAGCTCCAAGCTCTCCCCGAAGGCCATCCCCATGCTGCTGAACAAGACCTACCTCCCCCTCGCACTCTCGATCCCCGCGCTCATCAGCCTCGCCGCTTGCGGCGGTGGTGGCGGTGGCGGCGGAGTTGTCGTCACGGGCCCCACCGACCTCGACTACGGCACGGCTGCTGTGACCCTTGGTCGCGGCATCCCGATGGCGGCCATCACGCCGACCGTCACCGGCACCGTCGACACCTACACGGTCTCCGCCGGCGCCCTGCCCGCGGGCCTCGCCCTCGACGCCGCCACCGGCGTGATCTCGGGCGTGCCCACCGGCATCCAAGCCGCGACCCTCGCGACGGTCAGCGCCACCGAGACCGGCGTTGGGTCGGACACCTTCGACCTGACCTTCACGGTCAACGCCCCGGCCGCGCGCGCCCTCTACTCGCTCAGCGAGGACGAGGGCCTGCTCACCACGCACCACATCCACCCGACCGAGGGCTTCCTCGGCGCACGGGGTTACCTCGGCGGCCTGAACTCACCGCGCGCCCTGACCCTGACGCCCGATCTCGAGTACCTGTACGTCGTCAACTTCGCGAACGGCATGATCAACGCCTTCGACGTCGACCCGATCTCAGCCGAGCTGACCGAGCTCGTCACCAGCCCCGAGACGATGATCGGCGGAGTCGGGCTCAACCCGGCTTCGGTGGTCACCTCACCCGGCGGTGAGTTCCTGTTCGTGGCCGACCGCCTCGCGGCCGGGATCTCGCGCTTCTCGATCGACGCCGCGGGCGACCTGACCGAGCTCGGCGCGGGCCCCTTCACCGGCAACCTGCTCCAGGCCCAGAACCTGGTCAGCCTGCGCCGCGGCGGAGACGACTTCCTCTACGTGCTGGCCCCGGGCGAGACCGACGCGGTCGTCGCCTTCTCGGTCGACGCCGCCGGCGCCCTGGTCGAGATCGACCGCGAGACCGCGGGCCCGACGCCCGCGGACATGACCGCGACGCCCGAGGGCGACCTGCTCTATGTGCTCAACCAGAACGACTCGACCATCTCCGGCTACGCCGTCGGCAGCGACGGCCTCTTGACCGAGGTCGTCGGCTCGCCGTTCAGCACCATCGCCGGTCTGACCACCTTCCCCCTGTCCATCGAGGTCACCTCGGACGGCACCAACGCCTTCCTCTACACGACCGACAACGACGGCGAGATCACCCAGTCCGCGATCGGCGCAGGCGGTGCCCTGACCCTCGTCGGCAGCGGCGTGATCTCCGGCGCTGGCGCCAACTACCGCGGCATGGCCGCGACGCCCGCAGCCGACCAGCTGTTCGTGATGGATGCGGGCCTCGACGAGATCCATTCCTACGACGCCGACGCCTCGGGCGCCCTCAGCCTGCACCCCAGCCTCCCGCGGATGCGCGCCCAAGGCGACTTCCTGGTGGGCACGATCCTGCCGAGCCTGGACACGCCCGTCTGGTCCACCGATAGCCTCTACGCCGCCGTCAAGTCCGGCAGCGTGGCCCAGCTGACCGTGGACGCGACCGGCGCCCTCGACCCGATCACCCCGCTCCTGGTGGCGACCACCAGCGACACCGAGGCGGTCGTCATGAACCCCAAGCTCGACACCCTGTACGCCACCAACCCCGGTGACGCGACCAACACCGTCATGTCCATTCCGATCCAGGGCGACCTCTCCCTCGATGGCGCGAACCTGGCGGGCTCGGGTGCGACTTCCAACGACGCGAACTTCCTCGACATCGACCCGAACGGCAAGTTCCTCTACATGCTGGCCAACGCCATGTCGGTCAGCCCCTACCCGATCGGCGCTACTGGCCTGCTCGGCGCCCAGGGTGCCACGGCCGCGACGGGCGCGACGCCCCTCGACATCGAGGTCTCGCCCACCGGGGAGTTCGCCTACGTGACGAACTTCGCGGGCAGCACGGTCTCCCAGTTCAACATCGACCTTGCGACCGGCGCGGTCACCCAGATGAGCGCGCCGACCGTGTCGGCCGGCACGGGCCCCCGCTCGGTCGCCATCCACCCCTCGGGACGCTACGCCTACGTCTCCGCCTTCGGGGTCTCCGGTCCCGACGTCGGTGACAAGGTCGGCCAGTACCTCGTGACGCCGGGCACCGGCGCGCTGCTCCTGATGTCGCCGGCGAGCGTTGGCGCGAGCCCCGATCCCGGCGCGGTCATGTGCACGCCCAACGGCAAGTTCCTGGTCGTGGCCAACTCGGCCTCGGGCACCTCCTCGATCGACGTCTACGCGATCAACACCGACCCGGGCAACCTGGTCAGCGACGGCACCCTCTCGGGTCCGGTCAGCAGCGCGGCGGTCCCGGACCTGGCCCAGACCCTCGAGATCTCGGCCGACGGCTCGACGGTCTACGTCGGCTCGAACTCGGCCGGCACGATCCAGGCCTACTCGATCAGCGCCGCGGGGCTCTTGAGCTCCCTCGACGCCGAGACCATCGGCGGCACCGTGCGCTCGATCGACGCCAAGAAGTCCCTGCAGTAGCGGACGATCGCGCCCAACGGCGCAGACTTGGCCCAGACGAGCGGCCCCCGGAGATCCACAAGGGTCTCCGGGGGCCGCGCCCAGGGGGGCGCCAAAAAGGGCCGCACCCCGCCG
>JARGPD010000047.1:0-12126 GCA_029212845.1 Planctomycetota bacterium | reverse complement strand
CCCCCTCCCGCCCCCCACCCGCCCCCCCCCCCGCCCCCACGGCCCCCCGCCGCCCGCCCCCCGTCCACCCCCAAGGGTCTCCGGGGGCCGCTCCCATGGAGGCTCAAACAGGGGCCGCACCCAGCCGGTGGACCCTCCGCGCGGACGCGGGGAGGCAGCCAGCTAGCGCCGGGCCAGGATCGCGATCGAGCGCGTCTTGAACAAGAGCAGCACGCGCCGGCCGAGCTCCAGGTCCAGGTCGCGCAGGGCGCCTTCGGTGACGTGGGTCTCGATCACGAGGCGCGCGGTCCCGTCGCCCGACCCACGGGACACGCCCGCGAGGTCGATGCCGAGGGCCACGTAGGCACCCCGCGCTGTCGCGGTCGCGACGCGGCCCTCGAGCACGTTGCGGGCGGAGACCGCGCCGGGGTCCTCGGTCGCCACCAGGACGTCGTCGCCGCGCAGGCCCAGCACGACCCGGTCGCCGGCCTCGAGGTCGCGCCCGGGGATCGTGATCTCGGCGCCACCCGGCAGGGCGAAGCTGGCCGCGTCGCCGAAGACGCGCTCGACCTTGCCGACCAAGAGGTTCTCGTAGCCGCCTTCTTCGGCCAGCACCTCGGCCGGCACGCCGGGCGGCAGGAAGCGGCTCCGCCGGGTCCCATCCGCCGTCACCACCGTCTCGAGCACCTGCACCTCGTCGCACAGCACCATCAGGTCGATCGCGCTGTGGGAGACGACCACAGCTGGCCCGCCGCCGGACGTCCGGCGCCAGTCGGCAAGGTCCAGGAGGAAGCCCAGGACCAGCTGCCGGCGGCCGCGGTCGAGGGACGCGAGGGGCTCGTCCAGGACCAGGAGCCCGGTGCGCGCCGCGGCCAGGACCGCCCGTGCGAGGGTGACCCGGCGGCCCTCACCGCCCGACAGGGCGCTGGCCTGCCGGGCGAGTAGGGGCTCGAGCTCGAGCGCCAGGAGCAGCGCCGCTTCGAGTGCTTCGGGCAAGGGCTCGGGGGCAGCCTCGCGGGCCGCGTCCAGGTTCTGGGCGACGGTCCAGTGCGGCAGGAGCAAGAGGTCCTGGGGAGCGTAGCCGATGTGTCCCACACCGACCGGGGCGCCGTCCAAGCGCGCGCTCCCTCGATCGGGCCGCAGCCAGCCGAGCAGCAGCTCCAGAGCCGTCGTCTTGCCGCGCCCGGATGCGCCGAACAGCCCCAGCCAGGCGCAGTCGCTCGCCAGCTGCCAGGTCAGCTCCAGGTCCCCGCGTGCGAAGGCCAGGTCCAGCTCGAAGCGGCTCATCGGCGCGCTCCTCGGTCGAGCGGACCACCGCTGGCGAGGCGGCCCGCGAGGGCGACGGCCGCGAAGGAGAGCAGCGCCGCGACCAACACCAGGCGCAGGGCGGCGCGCTCGTCGCCCAGCTGGATGTCCTCGAAGATCGCGAGGGCTAGGGTCTCGGTCTCGCCGGGGACGAGGCCGGCCACGACGACCGTGGCGCCGAACTCGCCGAGGGCGCGTGCGAAGCCCAGCACCAGGGCGCCAGCAAGGCCGCGCCGCGCCAGGGGCAGGGTCACGCGCAAGAGCGTGGCCGCCGGCGAGAGGCCGAGCGAGCGCGCCATGCGCTCGAGCCGCGGGTCGACGCCCTCGAAGGCCAGCCGCGCCATGCGCGCGACGAGCGGCAGGGCCATGACTGCAGCCGCGAGCACCGCGGCCTTGCGTGTGAACAGGGCGGCCGGGGCCAGGGCCAGCCCGGTCTCGCCCAGGAGCCAGAGCAAGCAGTAGCCGACGGCGACGGCCGGGATCACCAAGGGCAGCTGCACGAGCCCGTCGACCAGGGCGTGGCCGGGGAAGCGCCGGCGGGCCAGCAGCCAGCCCAGCGCGAGGCCGGGCACCGCCACCAGCGCCGTGGCGGCGAGGGCGACCGAGAGGCTGGTCAACAGGGGCGTGAGGAGCTGATCCACGGCGAGCCAGGATAGCGGCGCACTGCGCTCGCCTCGGTGCCCGGTGCGCCGAACTTGGGGTCAGTCCCCCAGGGGCGTGAAGCCGTGGGCCGCGAGGACCGCGCGCCCGTCCGCACCCGAGCAGAGCTCGAGGAACAGCCGCGCGAGCTCGGGCCGCTCGCTGTCGCCGAGCACCGCCCCTACGTAGCGCACCCCCGCGGCCGGGACCGTGTGCACCACGCGCACCCCCTCCGACGCCCGCGCGTCGGTCCGGTAGACGATGCCCACGTCCGCGCCGCCGCTCGCCACCGCCGCCAGGGCAGCGCGCACGTCCATGCCCGCCAGGGTGCGCGCCTCGAGCTCGTCCCACAGGCCCAGCTCCTGCAGCCAGGCGCGCGCGTAGCGGCCGGCGGGCACGGCCTCGGGGTGCGCGAGCGAGAGGCGCCGAGCGCCCAGCAGCAGCTCCTCCACAGGCGTCTCGACCGCGGGCGCGTCCCGGGGCACGACCACGACGAGGGCGTTGCCGAACAGCTCGCGCGCACCACCCGCGGGGACGCGCTGGGCCTCGACCAGCGGCACGAGCTCGAGCCCCGAGGCCGAGACCAGCACGTCGGCCAGGGCCCCGGCGAGGACCTGGTTCGCGACCAGGTTGGAGCCCCCGGTCGAGAGCCGCACGGGCACGCCGTGGCGCGCCTCGAACTCGGCTCCGAGCTCCGTGAAGACCTCGCGCAGGCTCGCGGCCGCGTACACGCGCAGGGGCTCGGGCGCCTCGGCTCCCCCACCACAGGCGCACAGGAGCAGCAGCAGGAGGGGCAGCAGGCGCGACATGGCGGCATTCTGACAGGGCCTCGGCCGGCGCCTTGTCGAAAATCCGACTTGGGCTCCAGCCCGGGGCGACAGGGCTCCGACGAAGCGGCCAGGGAACGAAAGGATATCTAGGGAGCTGGGAAGCTACGAAGCGAGGGAAGCATGCGAAGTGGAAGGGGAAGAAGGACTGTGCTCGGTTTGAGCGCCGTGGTGCTGATGGCCGGTGCGGTCGCGGTCGCCAACACAGGCGGAGCCGCCGCGCCTGAGTATGAGGCCATGCAAGCCCTCGAAGGGGAGTGGGCTGGCTCGTCCAAGGTCTACATCGCACCGGGGATGCCGCCCGAGTCCTCGGGTGGCAAGATCAGCTCGAAGATGATTGGGGACTTCTGGCTGGCCGAGCACGCGACAGGGCAGGTCTTCGGCAAGCCCTTCGAGAGGTTCTTCGTGATCGGACTCGACGCCAATTCAGGGGGCGTGACCGGCTCGCTGGTCTCGTCGGGGGACAAGGCGTCGCGTCCGCTCCAAGGTTCTTACGACTCCCGCACGAGCACGTGGACCCTGAACCACGAGATGCTCGATGCGGGCGGCTCGGTGATCCAGGCCAGGACGACGATCCAAGTGGACCGCCGCAAGGGCACCAAGTCCCTGCGCACCTTCCATCTGCTCGAGGAAGGCTTCAACACCGTCGTCCTGGACATGCAGACCAGCCTCCGGGCCGAGCGCTAGGCCAAGGCAGACGCGGCCTAGTCGTCGCTGGCTCGGGGCAGCGGGTCGCTGTCCAGGAGGATGCCGATGCGGCGTCCGCTCTGGTCGAGGGACCAGGCCTCGAGCCCGAGCACGCCGGTGGCGAGCTCGGTGAAGGCCGCCGCGGCGACGCCGTCGTGGAACGAGAGGTACCAGGCGAAGCGGTCGGCGCCCGAGTCCGCGTCGTGGATGCGGTGGCACAGGTCGCCGGCGAGCCGTGCAGCTAGGCGCGCGCTCTCGGAGCGTGTCGCCACGTCGCGGGCGAGGAACAGCGACAGCCCATACTCCCCGAGCACGCGCGAGTCCTGGTGCTCCTCGCTGCAGACGCACTCGGGCGTCGGCAGCCCCCGCAGGTCTTCCGTCAGCATGCCCGCGAGGTAGCGGTCGGGGTGCAGGATCTCGGCCGTCGTGCGCGGCGGCGTGCGGAAGGCCGCGTCGACCTGGGCCCAGCCGCCGGCATCGCGCAGGGCGCGCACGAAGCGCAGGCCCGCGCCGTAGTGGAAGATCTTCTCGAAGCGCGCCTCGTCCAGCTCGCCCTCGGTCGAAAGCCCGGTGTGCTGCTCGAAGTCGTAGTCCATCAGCTCGGCCACCGCCAGCATGGCCTCGCCCTCGATGATCGCGCGCAGGGCGCGGTCCGCCTCGCCGGCATCGCGCAGCTGCCAGGCCTCGGTGTGCAGCCGCTCGAGGTCGAAGCGCTGGTCCTGCAGGGCATGGAACATCTCGTGCAGCATCGTGCCGCGCCCCATGGCCTGGTTGTCGTTCTCGACGACGACCAGGCGCTTGGTGTCGGGCTCGTACCAGCCGTTGAGCTTCTCGGCCACCGCATCCTCGGCGGCGACGAACTCGACCAGGAGGTCGTTGGTGAAGGTCAGCCCGCGCCAGGTCTCGAGGTCGGCCAGCACGGCGGCGGCCTCGGCGGCGAAGTCCGGCGCCAGCTCGCCGGAGGAGGTCACCTTGGCGCTCGAGTTGGTGGAGCCGTGGGGGGGGGCCGCAGCCCCTGGGTCGTCGGCGGGCTCTTCCGCAGGCGCGAAGGAGTCCCCGCCCTCCAGCTCGGCGCGGATCTCGTCGGCCAGCTCGCGAACGGCCGGGTAGTCGACCACCTCGAGGGCCGCCTCGAGGTCCGCGAGGGCGCCGGTCAGGTCGCCGGACTCGCGCTTGAGCGTGCCGAGGTAGAAGCCATAGATGACCGCGTTCATGCGGTCGGGGCCGAGCTCGAGCAGGCGCTCGTAGGCGGCGATGGCCGAGGCGTAGTCACCGGCCTCGGAGGCGTCCTGGGCGAAGGCGGCCAGCTCGCCCGGGTCGCCTGGCAGCACCAGGCCGTCGCCCGACTCGAGCTCGCCGCTGCCGCGGAAGGTCACCGCGACCAGGCGCTCGGGGTCCAGCCAGCGCGCGACCACCGCGAGGGTGTCGGCCGGCGTGATCGAGGCCAGGCGCTCTGGCCAGCGGGCGGGCCAGGTGGCGTCCCCGAGCACGGCGTGGATGCCGACGGTGCCCGCCAGCGAGAAGTAGGGCCGCGCCGCCACGGGGATCGACTCGAAGTCGTCGCCGAGCTCGGCGACCGCATCGGCGAGCTCGGCCGCGGTCAGCGGGCGCTCGTCGAGCTCGGCCCGCAGGGCCAGCAGGCGCTGCTCGGCGTCGCTACCGCCAGCGCCGAGGGTGAACAGGTCGCGCTGGGCGCGGCCGCCCATGGACACCTCGAGCGGCGTGCCGTCGTCGTCGCGGTGCCGCTCGCCGAGCACGTGGGCCACCAGCACGAGCGCGATGCGATCGCCCCAGCTGCTGTCGAGCACGCCGTCGCGCTCGACCCGCGCGGGGCCGACCCAGGCGTGGTAGCGCTTGTCGCCGGGCAGGGTCGAGTCGAAGACGAAGCTGCCGCCGCGGCGCGCGTCCGGCTCGGTCGCGAGGGGCGCGCCGGCGGGGCCGACGGGCAGGTGCGCGAAGCTGGCCTCGATCGCGTCGAGCGCGGCGGTCGGGTCGCCGGGTGCGGCGACGACCACGGCGCTGTGGTTCGGGTGGTACCACAGGTCGTAGAACGAGCGCACGAGCTCGAGCGGCAGGTCCGGCGCCATGGTGTGGCCTGCGGAGCTGCGCACGCCCGCGCCGTAGGGGCCCGCCTGGAAGAGCGCCGCGTCGAGCAGCTCGGCGCGCGCCTGGGCCTGGGTGAAGGCGCCGGCCTCCTCGTGCTCCAGCCGCCAGCGCTCGTGCAGGAAGGCGTCCTGGTCGAAGGTCAGGCCGCGCAGGCGATCGGCCTCCATCGCGAGCACGGTCTCGACGTGCTCGGCCGGGAAGTCGTGGTCGTAGTAGAGGGTGTAGTCCTCGCGGGTGAAGGCGTTCGACTCGCCCCCCCAGGCGACGACGGTGCGCTCGTGCTCGTTGGTGCCCGTGCGCGCGGTGCCCGTGAACAGCGTGTGCTCGACGAGGTGCGCGAGGCCGCTGGTCGAGGGGCCCTCCATCGCGTTGCCGGCGCCGACGACCAGGAAGACCGAGGCCAGGCTGCCGGGCCTCTGGACGGCGATCGCCTCGAGGCCGTTGGCCAGGGTACGGCGCTCGAAGCGGTGCTCGCCGATGACCACCGGGGCGGGCTCGAAGGCGGGTCCCGTGGTGTCGCCGGCGAGGGCACCGGGCCCCGCCAGGCTGGCGGACAACAGGGTCGAAAGCAGGGGGGCTAGGATCGTCACGGCGTGCTCCGGGTTGGGCAAGGGGCGCACCTAGTCTACGGGATCCGGCAGCACCAGCGGCGGCCCTGGACGCTACCCTCGACCCCATGAAACGCGCCGAGAAAGCCGCCCGCATCCGGGCCCAGCTGCATGAGCTCTACCCCGACCCGCCGATCCCCCTGGACCACACGGATCCGTACACGCTGCTGATCGCCGTGCTGCTCTCGGCCCAGTGCACCGACAAGAAGGTCAACGAGGTCACGCCCGGGCTCTTCGCGCGCGCGAACAACGCCCACGACATGGCCCAGGTTCCGACCGAGGAGATCCGCCAGCTGATCCGCCAGTGCGGCCTCTCCCCCACGAAGGCCAAGAACATCCGCGCCCTCTCCGAGCAGCTGGTCGACGAGTACGACGGCCAGGTGCCGCCGGACTTCGACGCGCTCGAGGACCTACCCGGCGTCGGCCACAAGACCGCCAGCGTGGTCATGGCCCAGTCCTTCGGCGTGCCGGCCTTCCCGGTCGACACCCACATCCACCGCCTGGCCGCGCGCTGGGGGCTGTCGAAGGCCAAGAACGTCGAGCAGACCGAGCGCGACCTCAAGGCCCTGTTCGCGCGCGAGGACTGGAACTGGCTGCACCTGGCGATCATCTTCTTCGGGCGCGAGCACTGCCCCGCCCGCGGCCACGACCTGGAGACCTGCCCGATCTGCTCCTGGAGCGCGACCAAGGCGCGCAAGCTGGCCGAGGCCAAGCGCTAGGTCGGCGCCATGCAGCCAAGTAGGGACCCCGGCGACGGCCGCACGAACGAGCTCGGTCTGCCGATCGGCCGCCCACTTCCGGACTGGACGCCCCCGGCCGCCCCGGCGCCCGTCGAGCTGCTCGGCGAGACCTGCCGGCTCGTGCCCCTGCTCGAAGCCACGGGGGCCGAGCTCGACCGCCACGCCATCGCCCTCTTCGACGGCCGCGACCGCACCGGCGCGTCGTGGACCTACCTGCCCTACGGCCCCTTCGACACCCTGGCCGAGTACCGCACCTGGCTCGGTGGCACCTGCCGCGAGCGCGACCCGCTGTTCTTCGCGATCGTCGCCGAAGGCGCCGCCTGCGGGGTGCCCAGCGGCACGACCCTCGGCTTGGCCGCCTTCCTACGCATCGTGCCGGCGATCGGCTCGATCGAGGTCGGCCACCTGCACTACACCCCCGCGCTCCAGCGCACGCGCACGGCCACCGAGGCCATGCACCTGATGATGGCCGCCGCCTTCGAGCTCGGCTACCGGCGCTACGAGTGGAAGTGCGACGCGCTCAACGCCGCCTCCTGTCGCGCAGCCCTGCGGCTGGGCTTCGTCCCCGAGGGGCTCTTTCGCAACCACACGGTCTACAAGGGTCGCAGCCGCGACACGCGCTGGTTCTCGATCACGGCCGAGGAGTGGCCGGCTGTGCGCGCCGCCCACCGGGCTTGGCTCGCTGCGGACAACTTCGACGACGAGGGGCGCCAGCACGCAGCGCTCGAGGTCCCCCGCCGCGGCTAGCCGGCCTCGGGTCCACCGCGCGAGTCGGCCACCTCGCTGCGCCCGGTTCGAGGTCGAGAAGCTGCCGCAGCGACCCTTCCTGCGGAGGCTCGCTTGGCCTATAAGGAACTAGGGCGCGACGCCCCACCCACCAGCCCCCACCCACCTAGACGCACGATGGAACCCAAGAAGATCCTCCTGACCTCCGACCTCTCCGAAGAATCCCTGCGGGCCTTCCTCCCGATGGCGACCTTCGCGGCCAGTCAGGCGGCGCACATCACCCTGCTGCACGTCATCGAGGACGTCCCGGTCGTGGCCCACGGCGCGCCCCTCGCCCCGCCGATGCACGCCCCATCGATCCCCGCGCAGCTCGAGGATGCCGAAGAGCGCATCGCCGAGCAGGCCGCTCACATGCCCGATGGCCTGACCGTCGCGACCGAGGTGATCGCCGCGCCCAACGTGGCCGAGGCGGTCGCCGACTACGCCGACGAGCACGGCTTCGACTTGATCGCCCTCTCGAGCCACGGTCGCTCGGGCTTCCGTCGCCTGATCCTCGGCAGCGTCGCCGAGGCGATCCTGCGCCACGCCCACGTGCCGGTGCTGGTCTTCCCGCGCAGCAAGAAGTAGCCGCGCAGATCGCCTGGGGTCACTCGCCGTCGGGCTCGAGCTGCAAGGGCTCGAGCTCCTGGCGCGCGTGGCTCCAGCGCATGGCGCGCGGGTGGTCGAAGAGCTGCCACAGGGCCTGGTTGCGAGGCCCGAGGTCCCGGGCGAAGACCGGCCAGCGTGCGGGTCGCAGGTTGGCCGAGGCGGGCGCCACGCGGACGGACGGCGGCGGCAGGGGGAAGCGCTTGGCCTGGCCCGGGCTCTCGACGGGCACGAAGACCAGGAGGCGCGCGGGCTCGCCGGGTCGCTCGGCGGCTAGGCGCTGCAGCTCGGCGGCAGCCGCCACTGCGGGCGCGCGCCGGATCGCCGAGCGCTCGGCGGCGCGCTCGAGGTGCGGGTGCAGTAGCGCGAGGCTGCCGAGCAGCAGGGGCAGGCAGAGCAGGCCGCGGGAGCTGGCTGCGAGGCCGAGGCCGCGCGCGAGGGCCAAGACGCCGGCGCCGGCAGCCACGGCCAGGAAGGGCAGGGCCTCGACCAGGTAGAGCGGGCCGAACCAGGGGATGCCTTGGAAGCGATGCAGGGAGTAGAGGACCAGCAGCGCGAAGGGCACGCCCCAGACGAGGTGCTGGGCGAACGGCTGCGATCGGCGCTCGCTCGCCAGCTCGTCGGGGTCGGCGCGCAGCTGCCGCCAGCCGAGGACGAGCACGAAGTAAGCCAGCGGGCCGCCCAGCAGCCACGGCGCGAGGCGCGCGAGGTTGTAGGCGGTGAAGGGCAGCGCCGTCGCGAGGTTGGAGAGACCCCAGCGGTCGTTGGGCGAGAGCAGGTCGGCGTACAGCTCGTAGGCCGGCTTCCAGGGGCTGCCGGTGATCGCGGCGTTGACCGCCAGGAACGCCAGCAGGCCGGGCAGCAGGCCCAGGACCGCCGCTGCCATGGCGAAGAGCTGCGTCCCGAGGCGGCCGCGCGGGTCGCGCGTGAGGTCGACGAGGGTGTAGGTCGCGAGGGCCGCGGCCAGGGCGGCGGCGGTCAGCGGGCGCGCGGCGAGGCAGGCCGAGAGGGCGACGCCCGCGAGCAGGGCCGGTGGGATCCCGGAGCCGGGCTCGTCCCCGCGCGCCCGGGCCCAGGCGGCGAGCCAGGCGACGGCGAAGACAAGGCCCGTCGGCAGGCTCGTGGCGTGGGACAGCCACAGGCTCGAGACGCCGAGCAGCATCGGCGAGAGGGCGAAGGCCCAGGCCGCGGCGAGGGCCAGGTCGCGGCGGCGCGTGAGGCGCAGACCCAAGCGCCAGACGAGCAGCACCGAGAGCCCGGCCAGGAGCTGCGGCAGGAGCCGCGGCGCGCCGATCGCGGTGCCGGGGGCGAGGAAGGCCGAGTGCCCGGGCGGGTACTTGGAGGTCGCGCCGCCGGCGTGGCGCTGGGGCAGGAGCTGGCGCGCGGGGAAGAAGTCGGCCACCGGGCCGAGGTCGCGGGCGAGCTGGCCCTCGGCGAAGAGCTCGGCCTGCCAGCGGTAGGCGACGCCGTCGTTGGTCAGGGGCTCGCCGCCGAGGTAGGCGCGCGAGAGCAGCAGCGGGGCCAGGGCCGCGAGGGCGACCGCGGCCACGAGCAGCGGGCCGGGGGGGAAGGCGCCGGGGGACTCGGCGTCGCCCCCTGCCGGCGCGCCCTGGGCCGGCCGCGGACCGCGCAGCAGCAAGAGGCCGGCGACCAGCAGGCTGGCGCCGAGCCCGAAGGCCAGGTCGCCGAGGTCCAGGTAAGCCTCGGCGCCATCAGCCGTGCGCGTGGCGACGAAGTGCGGCATCCACGGGCTGGTCGCGAGGACCAGGGCCATGCCGAGGCCCACGCGCGTGGCGAGCCCGCCGGGTCCGCCACCCGCCAGCCGCTGCAGCCACCGCGGGAGGAACCAGGCGCCCGCAAGGAACGCCGCGACCAGGTGCAGCCAGCCGAGGGCCGTGGCCAGGCCCGACGGCCCGGCGACGCCCGGCGCGAAGGAGGCGCACAGGGCGCGGGCCTCGTCCGGCGCCCAGGTCAGCAGCTGCAGCCCGAACAAGCTGCCCACGAACGAGCGCTCCGGACCGTCGGCGCTCCACCCGAGGTCGACCCCCAGGAGCAGCACTCCCAGCACCATGAGGGCGCTCGCGGCCAGCGGGGCCTTTCTCCATCCGACATCCACGGCCCCTAGTTTGCTAAGACCTCTCGGACTTCTCACCAACGTTCCGACAGCTCCATCCGTCTCGTCAAGTTCCCCCCGCCGCCTGCCGAAGGACTCGTCAGGCACCCCACGCTGACCTCCATGTCCCCCCGACTCGCCCTCCTCTTGCTCCTGGCCCCCGCCTGCTCCGGCCCCACCGCCGAGCCCGCGCGCAGGCCGAACGTGCTGATCCTGTCCCTGGACAGCGTGCGCCCGGACGAGCTGTCCCTGTTCGGGGGCACGAGCCCCTGGGCCCCCGACGAGGTCATCAGCCCCTACATCGACGCCCTCGGCCGCGGCGGCGTGGTCTTCGAGGACGCGGTCAGCACGACCTCGTGGACCCTGCCCTCGCACATGGCGCTGCTGACCGGCCTGCCCGATGCGGTGCATGGGGTGACCGACAACCACAAGCGCCTCGACCCCGGCATCGAGACCCTGGCCGAGCTGCTCAAGGCGCGCGGCTACACGACCGCTGGCTACTTCAGCGGGCCCAACCTGCACCCGGTCTTCGGCTTCAGCCAAGGCTTCGACCGCTACGAGAACAAGAGCAGCAACGACCCCTCGCTCGGGGTGTTCACGAACCCGGACCCGGGCTCGATGATCGCGACCCACAAGGACAGCCACGAGGACGTGACCAGCCCGGCGCTGGTCGAGGGCGCCAGCGACTTCCTGGCCGAGATGGCGGGCACCGACCAGCCCTTCCTCTGCTTCGTCCACTGGTGGGACCCACACTACGACTACATGGCGCCGCCCGAGTTCGTCGAGCGCTTCGTGCGGCCCGACTTCGACCCCGAGGTCGACGGCGTGCACGGCAAGTGGGAGCTCGACAAGAACAAGCGCGACTGGGACTCGCGCGGGGCGGCTGACCTCTTGGCGCTCTACCACAGCGAGCTGGCCTACACCGACTCCCAGGTGGGCAAGCTGCTCGAGCGGCTCGAGGCCCTCGACCTCGCCGACGACACCCTGGTGATCCTGCTCGCGGACCACGGTGAGGAGTTCTTCGACCACGGTCGCTGGGGCCACCAGCGCACGCTGTTCGAGGAGGTCGTGCGCGTGCCGATGATCCTACGCCTCCCGGGCCGAGTCCCCGAGGGCGTGCGCGCCACGGGCCAGGCTCGCATTCAGGACGTCTATGCCACCGTCGCCGACGTGCTCGACCTGCCCCTGCCGAGCTACGCCTCGGACGCGACGCAGTTCGGCAAGAGCCTGCGCCCCCTGTGGGACGACCCCACGCACCCCGGCTACGACCAGGCCCTGCACCTCGACGTGCCCTACCGCAGCATCGACCACCGCGCCCTGCGCTTCCGCGACGACCACGGCCGGCGCTGGAAGGTGACCCTCTTTCCGATCGAGAAGCGCGCCACGATCGCCAACCTCGACAAGGACCCGCTCGAGCGCGCGGTCGAGGAGGTGGGCAACTACCCCGCCAGCAAGGACGCGCGCATCCGGCGCGCGGTCGAGCTCGTCCAAGCCCTCGAGGACGCCCGCGCCGCCCTGCCCCTGACCGGCGACGGCGCCGAGGCCGAGCTGACCCCCGAGATCCGCGCCGAGCTCGAACGCCTCGGCTACTTCTAACCCACGCACCCACGGTGCCTGCGGGTCACAAGGTAGCTGCGGTGCATGCGGTGCCTGCGGTGCCTGCGACAACTGCAACAGCTGCAACAGCTGCGGTGTCAGACGCGCCAACGGTACCGCATCAAAACGGCGCGCCCGGCCGCCCCACGCGAAGG
>JARGPD010000046.1:1914-30527 GCA_029212845.1 Planctomycetota bacterium | reverse complement strand
CGTCGGCAGCGACTTGCCCCGTCGGCAGCGACTTGCCCCGTCGGCAGCGACTTGCTCCGCTGGCAGCGACTCGCCCCGCTGGCAGCGGCGTTGCGGCATGGCCCGGACTGCGGCGGGCCTCGGCCGGCGGCTTTCCGCCGCAGCCCTGGGCCCAGGGCGCGCCCGGACCGGCGCAACTCGCCCTCCTCGGCGCGAAGGTCCGGGTCCACTGAACCCCGACACGCGGGAACGCGTTACCCTGCACCTCCCATGAGCAGCAAGATCCTGATCGAGACCTTCCTGGAAGGTCGCCTCCCCGCGGAGGCCTTCGCTTGGCTGAAGAGCGCCGCGGACGAGATCGCCAGCGGCGTGGACGATGCGCGCTTCGGCCAGCTGCTGTCGGTGACCTCCCGCCAGCTGGGCCACAGCGCCCGCCGGGCATGGACCCTGACCGAAGCGGAGCTCGAGCAGGCGGTGACCCTGCTGCCCGGCTGGAACCCCGAGCGCTGGACCTGCCTCGAGGCCGCGCGGGTGGCGCTGGTCCTCTCGCGCTCCGACCTGACCGAGCCCAGCGCCGCGGTCGCGATCGAGTCCGCCTTCCGCTTTGCCGACGAGGGCGAGCTGTGCGCCCTCTACCGCAGCCTCGGGCACCTGCCCAACCCGGAGGCCTACCTCTGGCGCGCCGCCGAGGGCTGCCGCACCAACATGGTGACGGTCTTCGAGGCCGACGTGCTGGACACGTCCTACCCGGCCTTGCACTTCGACGCGGTCGCCTTCAACCAGGCCGTGATCAAGGCGCTCTTCGTCGGCGCACCCCTGTGGCGACTGTGGGGGCTCGACCGCCGCCTTTCACCCGAGCTGGCGCGCATGGCGCTCGACCTGTGCGACGAGCGCCGCAGCGCCCACCGCCACGTGCCGGCCGAGCTCTGGCTGTGCCTGGGCACCTTCGCCGGCGAGCGTGGGCTCAACGCGCTCGAGGTCGAGCTGGCCCCGCACCTGGCCATGGACTCGATCGCCTTCGACCCCGACTCCGAGGCTGGCCTCAGCGCGCGCGCCGCCGTGCTCGCCCTCGGCCGCGCGGGCTCCTCAGAGCGGCTCAAGGAGCTGCTCGCCACCGCACCCGAACCCCTCGCAGCGGAGGCGCGCCGCGCCCTCGCTGGCGAGGCCAACCAGCTTGCCTGGGGCGCGCTCCGCGCCCCGGCCCTGACTTGATCCAGATCCGATGACGACGCGACGCTTCTTCGACCCGCACATCCACATGACCAGTCGGACGACCGACTGCTACGAGGCGATGGCCAAGGCGGGCATCCGCGGCATCATCGAGCCGGCCTTCTGGCTGGGTCAGCCCCGCACGACCCTCGGCTCGTTCCTCGACTACTTCGCGTCGATCACCGGGTTCGAGCGCTTCCGCGCCAGCCAATTCGGGATCCAGCACTACTGCACGATCGGCATGAACTCGAAGGAGGCCAACGACGAGGGCCTCTGCCGCGAGGTGCTCGACATCCTGCCGCGCTACGCGCTGAAGGAAGGCGTCGTCGCCATCGGCGAGATCGGCTACGACGAGATCACCCCGGCCGAGGAGAAGTGCTACATCGAGCAGCTCGAGTTCGCGAAGCAGCACGACATGGTCGTGATGGTGCACTCGCCGCATCGGGACAAGCGCCGGGGCATCATCCGGTCCATCGACGTGGCGGCCGAGGTCGGCATCCCGATGGACAAGCTGGTGATCGACCACAACAACGAGGAGACCTTCCGCGACGTGCTCGACCGCGGCGCGTGGGCCGCCTTCACGATCTATCCGCACACCAAGATGGACGCCGAGCGGATGGCGGACGTGATCGCGGCCAACGGTCCCGAGCGCGTCATCGTTGACTCCTCCGCCGACTGGGGCATCAGCGATCCGCTCTCGGTCCCCAAGACGGCGGCCTTGCTGGAAGCGCGCGGCGTCGACGACGACTGGATCACCAAGACCACCTGGTCGAACGCGATCGAGGTCTACGGCAAGTCGGGACAGCTCGACATCGAAGCCCTCGAGTCGGGCCTGCGCCCGGTCGACCAGCGCGAGCTGTTCGGCGACTCCTCCATCCTGCGGGGCCAAGAGCCGCGCATCGACACAGCAACGGCCAACCAGTCATGAGTGAACGTCCCAAGCAGGTGATCGGCGAGGTCGTCTGGCGCGACCTGACCGTCGACGACGCCAGCGGTGTGCGTGATTTCTACGCCGAGGTCGTCGGCTGGAAGACCATGGACATGGAGATGCCCGCCCCCGAGGATGGCCCTGGCGCCGGCGAGGTCTACAGCGACTACGTCATGCAGTCGGTCGATCCCGACGGCGAGGTCGACGCGGTCGGCGGTGTCTGCCACGCCCGCGGCGGCAACCGCGGCATCCCGCCCCAGTGGCTGCTCTACGTGCGCGTGGCGGACCTCGATGCCTCGGTGGCCGCGGCCACCGCCCGCGGCGGCGAGGTCCTGCACGGGCCGCGCTCGATGGGCAACGGCAGCATGGCCGTGGTGCGCGACCCCGCCGGCGCCGTGCTCGGCCTCTGGGCCGACTGAGCGCGCATGCGCGAGCGACGCATCCTGGTGGTCGAGGACGAGCCCGACCTCGCTGAGCTCGCGCGCCTGCACCTCGAGGATGCCGGCTTCGTGGTCGACGTGTGCCACGACGGCGCCGAAGCGCTCGAGCGCCACACGCCCGCCGAGCCCTTCGACCTGGTGGTGCTCGACCTGATGCTGCCCGGTCTCGATGGCCTCGAGGTCTGCCGTCGCATCCGCTCTGCTGAGGACTACACCCCGGTGCTGATCCTGACCGCCAAGGGCACCGAGCTCGACCGCGTGCTGGGCCTCGAGCTGGGCGCCGACGACTACATGACCAAGCCGGCCAGCCCGCGTGAGCTGGTCGCCCGGGTGCGCGCGATCTTCCGCATGCGCGACTCGCTGATGAAGGATCGGGATGGGGAGCACGGGTCCGGCGAGACCAAGCTCGAGCGTGGGGACCTGGTCATCGACACGGCGCGGCACCGGGTGTCGGTCGCAGGCGCGCCCCTCGAGCTGACCGTCAAGGAGTTCGAGCTGCTGCGCTTTTTGGCCGAGACCCCAGGTCGCGTGCACCGCCGCGACGACCTGGTCGAGGGCGTCTGGGGCCTGGGCTACGAGGGCTACGAGCACACGGTCAACTCGCACATCAACCGCCTGCGCAAGAAGCTCTCGACCGTCGGCCAAGGCGACTGCATCGAGACCGTCTGGGGCGTCGGCTACCGCTTCCGCGAAGAGTCCAAGGCGTGAGCCAGCCCCACGTCACGGGCCTGAGCCTGCGCGCCAAGCTGGCGCTGCTCTTGGCCGGGCTGTTCCTCTTGGCGGGCGTTGGTGTGCTCATCGTGGCCGCGACCGGCGCGGGCCAGTACTCGGCCGAGGTCAACCACCGGCTCAACCGCGAGATCGCCGCGCACATCGCCGGGACGATCGACCCCTTCGTCGGCGACCAGGTCAACAAGGACGCGCTCAAGGGCGTGTTCATGGACGTGATGGTCGTCAACCCGACGCTGGAGGTCTACCTGGTCGGGCCGACCGGCGACGTGCTGGCCTACGACGCGCCCGAGGAGAAGATCCTGCGCCGGCGCGTCGACCTCGCGCCGGTCGAGGCCTACCTCGCCAGCGGTGGGACCGAGCTGAAGTGGGGCGACGACCCGCGCAGCACCGATCGCAAGAAGCCGATCTCGGCCCACGCGATCCGCGAGGAGGACACGGGTCTGCTGCGGGGCTACCTGTACATCATCCTGGGGGGCGAGGACTTCGACGGCATCACCCACGTGCTGCAGCAGAGCTACGCGATCCGCTGGGGCACGGCCTCGATCCTGGCCTCGTTCCTGATCGCCGCTATCGTCGGGCTCTTGGCCCTGCGCCAGCTCACGCGGCCCCTGGAGGAGCTGCGCCTGGGCATGCAGGAGTTCCACGAGCGTGGCAGCACGCGGCCCCTGCCGGTGACCAGCCGCGACGAGATCGGTGCCCTGACCGTCGACTTCAACGAGATGGCCAGCCGCATCGCCGAGCAGGTCGAGCTCTTGCGCTCGACCGACGAGGACCGGCGCGCGTTCGTCGCCAACATCAGCCACGACCTGCGCACGCCGACAGCCGCGGTGCAGGGCTACCTCGAGACCCTCTTGCTCAAGGCTTCGGGCCTCGACGAGGACGAGCGCAAGGCCTACCTCGAGCGTGCCGCCAGCCAAGCCGAGCGGCTCAACGGCCTGGTCGAGCAGCTCTTCGAGCTCGCCAGGCTCGAGGCCCGCGACGTGGCGCCCGAGCTCGAGCCCTTCGACCTCGCAGGCCTGGCCGGGGACGCCTTGGCGAAGTTCCAGTCGCGCGCCGACAAGGTGCGCGTGACCCTGGCGATCGATCCCGATGCGAGCCAGGGCGACCTGGACGTGGTGGGGGACGTGGCGCTGATCGAGCGCCTGATCGACAACCTGGTCTCCAACGCGATGCGCTTCTGTCGCAGTCAGGTCGTGCTCAAGCTGACGCGCAACGGTCGGAAGGTCATCCTGCGCGTCGTCGACGACGGCCCCGGCATCGCGGCCGAGGACGGCGAGCGCATCTTCGAGCGCTTCTACCGCGGCAGCCGGCCAGGTCCGGGCTCGGTGGGCACCGGCTCCAAGGCGGGCCAAGGCGGCACGGGGCTCGGCCTCGCGATCGTCGCCCGCATCGCCGTGCTGCACGGCGCCAAGGCCCGCGTGGCGGCGACGGGGCCCAAGGGCACGATCCTCGAGGTCGTGCTGCCGGCGGCCCAGGGCGCCTGAGGCGCGGCGCAGGCCTGATCTCGGGCCTGAATCGGCCAAGGCTCGGGTGGACGCGCCGGCACCCTCCCGCGAGCCTGCTGACGAAGGCCTTACCGCCGCCGGGGCCACCGATCCGCGAAGTGATCCGGCTGTGACCGATCCGTGAGAACCGCTGCCTAGATTCTCCCGTGAGCCAACGGCGCACCCCCTTTGGCCCTTGCTCACCAGACCAACTGGACACCAACCCAACACGGAACTCCCCATGAAGCTCTTCACCTCCCTCTGCGCCCTCGGCCTCGCGGCCACCGCCGTCGCCCTCACCTCGACCACCGCCGACAGCGCGCCGACCGCGGCGATCAACGGCGTCTTCGAGGTCACCATCACCAACATCACCCGCGGCCAGATCTTCGCACCCGCCCTCGTGGCGACCCACAACAAGAGCGGCTCGGTCTTCTCCCCCGGAGGCGTCGCGTCGGCCGAGCTGGCCGCCCTCGCCGAGGACGGCGACACGAGCCTCCTGCTCGCCAGCCTGGCCCTCGACGCCAACGTCATCGACGTCCAGGCGGGCGCCGGCATGATCCACCCGGGCATGAGCGAGACGATCCTGATCACCTCGGACGTCGCGCACCCCTTCCTCTCGGTCGCCGGGATGATGGTCAGCACCAACGACACCTTCTACGGCGCGGACTCGACCCTGCTGCCGCTGCGCTACGACCAGCACATGGTCCCCGCCTGGGACGCCGGGTCCGAGGCCAACACCGAGGACTGCGCCTTCATCCCCGGTCCGCCCTGCGGCATGGGTGGCGTGCATGACCCGGCCCTGGCCGAGGGCTTCATCCACATCTCGAACGGCATCCACGGCAAGGGCGGCGTCGCCGCCGACGAGTACGACTGGCGCAACCCGGTCGCCCGCGTGACCGTGCAGCGCATCATGTGATCGAGAGTTCCACCCTTGCGGGCCTGCCCGCACGGGCCTCTTCGGAGTGCGGGTTGGCCCGTGCTCTGCCCCTCGTACGTCCCCGGGCCGGGGAACGGGCGAGGGGCGCTCTCGTTCGTCGGGACCGGAGGCGAGCTGGTGCATCGCCGGGTCGCCTCAGTCGCGCGGGAAGCGCAGCAGGCTGACGTCGGAGCTGTGGTTGTTGGAGACGGCGAGCTCGTCGCGGCCGTCGCCGTCGACGTCGAGGAACTCGAGGTCCATGCAGCCGCGGTGGGCTCCTAGGCGCCAGGTGCGCGCGGGGATGCCGGTGTTCGGGTCGCCGACGAAGGCGTCGACGCGGTAGCCGTACTGGCTCGAGGCGAAGACCTCGGCGGCGCCGTCGCCGTTGAGGTCGAGGGCGGCGACCGAGAAGGCCTTGGGGCCGACCTGTTGGGCGGGCAGGGTCTGCCAGCCGCCGTCGCCGTCCTTGGGCGAGAGGAAGGCATGCAGGGTGCCGGCGGCGTTGTCGTTGGCGCCCTGGCACAGGGCGATGAGGTCGGGCTGGCCGTCCGCGTTCAGGTCGGCGGCGACGAGGTCCTTGGGCGGGCGCGGCAGGCCGAGGGTGCCGACCAGGCGCGGGTTGCCGGCGTCGTCGAACAGGGCCAGGGAGAGGGCGCCGCCCTCGGGCGTGGCGAGGCCGATGGCGAGGCCGATCAGGCGCTCGGATCCATCGGCGGTGCGGGCGTGGACAGCGGCCATCGGGCCGGGGCGGCCCTGGACGTCGAGGCGCAGCACGACCTCGGCGTGCAGTGCGAAGACCGGCTCGACGCCGCTGTCGTCGAGGATGTCGAGGCTCGGCCGCACGACGACCAGCGCCTTGCCCGCGGCGTCGGCCAGGACCAGCTCGTCGAGCCCGTCGTGGTTCAGGTCCGCGGCCAAGAGGCCCGCCGCCTCGACCGCGAGCGGCGCGCTGCCGCTGGTGGTCAGGCCCAGGAACTCGCGCTCGGTGCCCGGCTTGCGGACCAGGGCGGCGAGGTGCGTGCCGCCCGCCTCCTGGTGCAGCATCACGACCTCGTGCCCGAGGGGGCTGGCGAAGTCCGCGGCGACGACCTCGTCGGCCTCGGGTGGCAGGGGCAGGTGAAGGGGCGCGCCGAAGCCGCCCTCGGCGTCGCCGAAGAGCATCCCGGCGCGGTCGCCGAGCCCCGAGAGCAGCACCACGTCGTCGTGGCCGTCGCCGTCGAAGTCGCCGGCGCTCATCGAGTGGGGCGCCGGCACGGACTCCCAGTTCGGCGCGCTGGTGAAGCCTCCGAAGGGACCCTCGATCGAGCCCGGGGGGCCGAGGGCGGCGGGGCGCGTCTCCTCGCCCGAGACGTCACGCCCGAAGAAGACCGACACGGCGCCGGCCTCAGGGTTGGTGACCGCGAGGTCGATGTGGCCGTCGCCGTTCAGGTCGCCGACGGCGCTCTGCCAGGGACCCGCCCCGGCGTACAGCGGGTTGATCGCCATCGGGCCCGTGGTGGTGAACTCGTCCAGCACGATCGCGATCAGGTCGGCGTTGAAGATCGAGATCAGCTCCTCGCGCCCGTCGTGGTCGATGTCCGCGTGGGTCAGGTCCAGGGGCAGGGTGCCGCTCAGCCAGTGCAGCGGCGGCGGCGGAGTCGCGCCCGCGTCGAGCCACGGATCGAGGCCCCCGCCGGCGCCGAAGCCGAGGGTCACGGCCGACTCGACGCCCATGACCCAGACCAGCTCGTCGTCGTGGTCGCCGTCAAGATCGACCGCGATCATGTCACGCGGGATCTCGTCGAGGTCGATGCGCGCGTTCTGGCTGAGCCCACCTGGGCGCGCGGCGTAGAAGATCACCGACGGCGCGCCCTGGGAGGCCACGGCCACCCCGCGGTCGACCAGGGCCACGGCGGTGGGCAGGCGGTCGGCCAGGTCGCAGCGCGTCTCGAGGGCGCCATCGCGGAAGACCAGGAGCTCGGGCGTGTCGGTCACGACGGCCACGCGCTCGGCGCGCTCCCCGAACCAGCTGACGGTCGCGACGTCGAGGGCGCGCGGGGTGCCGCCGAGGTCGTGGCGCTCGAAGATCGCGCCGCCGCTCGCGCGCGTGGTGGCGTCGCCGGCGTCTTCGCCGTTGGCAGCGCCGGCCGTGGGCGTGGTCGCCTGACCGTTCGTCTGGGCGTCAGCCTCGCTGTCCGTACCGGTGGATCCCGCCGAGTCGGCCCCAGGCTCCAGGGACCCCTCGTCCGCAGGCGCGTGCCCGGCCTCTGCCTCGCTGCCGGGCTCGGGCAGCTGCACGGTCAGCAGTGAGCCCAGGGTGCGCAGGCCGAAGTGCAGGCGCCCGTCGGCACCGGCCACCGGGCCGATGCTGTAGTCCTCGAGGCCGTACTGGCGCGGCGGCGTGATCGGCGCGAGGGTGGGGCCGAGGCCGGAGAACACGAACAGGCTGCCGGGCTGCTGGGTCGCGACGAGGAGCTCGCCCTTCCCGTCGCCGTCGAGGTCCGCGATCGTGATGCCGCGCGGGCCGCCCTCGACGCCGAGCTCGAGGCGGCCAGGGGCCAGCGGGATCGGCACCGGCTCGTCTGGAGCGGCGACGGGGTCGAGTTGCGCGGTGGCGCTCGCGAGCAGGGTCAGGATCAAGGCGCTCATGGCGCCCATTGTGCAGGGGCTTGTGCAAGAATGCGCGGGCATGTTCCCGCGATCCCACATCCTCCCGCGCGTCCTCGCTTGTCTTCTGGTCGCCTCGGCCGTGGCCCCTGCCTGCGAGCACGCTGCCGAGCCGGTGGCGGTCGCGGCAGGGCCGAGCAGCGCGATTCGTCCCGCGCCCACGCAGCCGGCCACGTCCCCCGATTCCAACGGGCCGCTCGGGCCGAAGGCCGGCCAGGCGGCCGCCAAGGCCCAGCCCAAAGGACCGCTCCCGGACTCCGCGCCTTCTCCCGAGGGCTCCGGCCTGACCGCCTGGAACGTGCTCTCGAACGGCGACTTCGAGGCACCGACCTGGTCCCCGGCCAAGGACCTCGGCACGACCCTGCCCTGGTGGCGCTCGCTGCCCGGGCAAGGCGCGGGCTACCTGCTCCAGGCCGGCGCGCTCCATCTGCGCGCGGGCGAGGCCGTCTCCCAGACGGCCTGGTACTGGCCGCCCAGCCGCGAGCTCGGTGACGGCTTCGTGCTACGCGGACGCGCGCGTGGAGGGGCCACCGTGGCGCTCGTGGATGCCGGCGGCACCGCGCGCTTCCCCCTGCCACCCGGCGAAGGTTGGCAGACCTTCCGGGTGACCGGCGCCGACGCCGCGGCCGAGCTGGGCCGCGAGCTCGGCGCGCGCTTCCAGGTCGTGCTCGAGGGGCCCAGCCTGGCACCGGCCGAGCGCACCCCCGCGACCTCTCCGGCCGGCTACGACGACGTCGAGCTGTTCGTCGACCTGCCGAACCCCGAGCCCGATGCCTTCGCGCTCGAGCTGCTCGAGACCACGACCTGGATCCTCGAGCTGTGGACCCAGCGCGGACTCGACCGACTCGGCCCGCGCGAGACGAGCTTCCCCGTGCAGGTCTTCGACGTGGTCACCGGCGAGAGCCTCGGCGGCACCCCCGCGTCGATCGGCGTTCTCCAGGAGGGCCTGCTCGAGCTCTACGACAACGACGTGGCCGCGCGCCTCGCGCCCGAGGCCCACGCGGCCTGGCGCGCCCTGCTCGAGGCCCAGGTGCCCGAGTTCCTCGAGCTCTCGATCCACCCGGAGACGCACCTGCCGCGGCTCTATGACCCGGCCTCCGACGAGCCCCTCGACGAGCGCCCGATCGAGGCCTCGCGCTACCTGCGCTTCTTGACCGAGCTCGCCAACCACGGGCCGCTCGACCAGCGCGCGGCGGCCCTCGCCGCGGCGATCGCCATGGGCGACGCGGCCATGCGCGGCGGCTCGATCCCGACCGGCGAGGTCGCCGGCCGCTACCGCCCCTCGACCGGCATCGGCGACACGGCCCTGCCCTCGATCCGCAAGCTGGACATGCCCGCCGAGCTGGCGCGCCTCGCCGCCCAGACCGGCGACATGCGCTACCTCGACGCGGCCCTAGGCGCCCTCTCCGAGTACGAGTTCTTGCACATGTGGGGCGGCACCTGGGACTCGATCGACCCGGGCCTCGACGACTTCTACGGGCACTTCGGCAACCGCTCGGTGACCATGGCGCGCGCCTTCCCGGACGAGCCGATGCTGCTGCGCCTGGCGGCCACCGGGCTCGACTACTACGGCCCGCGCTGGCGCCACACCCTGGCCCACGGTGCCTTCGTGGCGGCCGACCAGGTGCGCGGCTGGGAGGGCTTCGTCGGTGTGGCCGAGCTCGACGCCGCGCGCCGCGCGGAGGTCGCCGAGCTGATCCAGATGGCCGTGCTCGCGCACCTCAAGGGCGAGCTCGACGCTGACGGCCGCTGGGTCGACGTCAGCCACAGCCTGTGGGAGCCGCGCTTCGGGCTCGAGGTCGGCGACGTGCCCGGCGTGCCCGGCAACCTGCTCTCGGGCCTGGCCTTGGCCCATGAGCTGGCCGGCTGGGAGGGCAGCGGCGAGCACCTCGACCAGGCCTTCCTGCGGGCGTCCTTCCTGGCCGTGCTGCGCTCGACGCGGGCCGAGTACGGGCGTCCCTTCGGGCTGCTCCCCTCGCGCTCCGAGGCCGTCGGCGCCAACCCGTCGGGCGCCGAGCTGCGCCTGCTGCCGACCCTGGTCCACTTCCTGGAGCAGCTGTGAGCGAGGCGCCCGCCGGGGCTCCCTCGCGCCTGCCTCTGTGGCTCGGCGCCGCCGCGCTCCTGGCCCTCGCCTGGCGCTTCCGCTTCTTCTGCGACGACGCCTACATCCTGCTGCGCTACTCGAAGAACCTGGCCGCGGGCCACGGCCTGACCTTCAACGTCGGCGACCCCGCGCCGGTCGAGGGCTTCTCCGAGTTCCTCTGGACGATCCTGCTGGCCGCGCCTGAGTTCCTGGGCCTCGCCACCGACGTGCTGGCCCCGGTGGTGACCGTTGCCGGCAGCCTGCTGCTCCTGGCCCTGCTCGTGCGCTTTGGTCGCGACGCGCTCGGGCTCGGCACCCTCGGCCTGGTCGCGGTTGCGCTGTTCTATGCCTGCAACCCGACCGTCGCGATCTGGAGCACCGGCGGTCTGTCGTCGAGCCTCTCGGCGCTCTTGATCTTCCTGTGCTTCCGAGCGCTCTTCCCCGGCGGCGACGCGGAGGCCCGCGGGCTCGAGGCCGGCACCTTCGGCGCCCTCGCGTGCCTGATGCGCGCCGACGGCCCCTACTGGATCGCGTGCCTCCTCGGCCTGTTCCTGGCCTCGCGCTGGCTGGGACGCGGCGCCTTCACCCGGACCCTCGTGCAGGCCGGCCTGGTGCTGGTCGTGGTCGGCGGCTGCTTCGTCGCCTGGCGCCTGGCCACCTTCGGCGACTACCTGCCGAACACCGCGCGCGCCAAGGTCGGCATGAGCGCCCTGTCGCTCGAGCGCGGCGGCAAGTACCTGGCGCACTACCTGGTGATCCTGCCGGTGGTGGCGGCGACCTTCGTCGCCGGACTCGCCCATGGGGCCCGGCAGCTGCGCCGGGCCCTGGCCGAGCGCGCGAGCGGCGCATCCGGCCCGACGCACCCGACCGGCCACGGGCTCGATGCGATCTCGATCGCGACCTTGATGGCCGGCGCGACCTTCGCCTACGCGGTGCTCGTCGGCGGCGACTTCATGGCCATGGGGCGCTTCTTCTTCCCCGCGATCCCCTTCCTGGCGCTGGTCTTCGGCGCCCTCGTCGAGCGCCACGGCACGGCCGCGCGGGTGGGCTGGGTGGCGGCGTTCGCGGCCTCGCTCCTGCCGATTTTCGACCGGCACCTCGCGCCCCTCGCGGTGCGCGAGGCGCTCTGGTTCCGCTGGTCGAGCCCGGCCTACGAGAGCGAGTTCGCCTTCTGGAAGGGCATGCGCGACCGCGCCGAGGAGTGGAGCCTGATCGGCAAGGCCTGCGACCTCCACACGACCGCCGCTGAGTCGCTCGTGCTGGGGCCGATCGGCGCGGTGGGCTACCACTCGGACCTGTGGATCTTTGACGCCTATGGCCTGACCAACCGTGAGGTGCTCGAAGCCACCGAGCCCGCTAGCGTGCGCTCGACCCCCGGGCACGACCGGCTCGTGGACCTCGAGTTCTTCGACCGCTTCGAGCCGACCTGGAAGGAGGCCTGGCTGACGCGGCCGGGCCAGGACGCGCGCGGGCTCACGCCGGCCAAGGGCTACGCGGTCTTCGCCCTGCCGCCGGAGCTGGCCGAGGGGCGCGCGCTCGTGCTGCGGCGCTGGGGCTTCGGCGCCAAGCCGATGGGCGAGTAGCGTCGGCCTAGAGCGCGAGCAGCCGGCGCGCGTTGTCGCGGAAGATGCGCGCCTGGTCGTCGCCGCTGAGGCCGAGGGCGCCGAAGGCCTCGCGCTGCAGGGTGAACAGGTCGTGGCGCCAGCCGCGGGGCACGATCGACGAGCCCGTGCCGAACAGGATGCGGTCGACACCGAAGACGCCGAGGGCGCGCTCGAAGACGTCCTCGAGGCGCAGCTGCACCGCCTGGGTCCGGCGCCAGGAGTGGTCCGAGGAGGAGTCGACGTGCACGTTCTCGCAGGCCTCGCCCGCCATCAGGGCCTCGCGCAGGAAGCCGCCGCCGAAGCGCGGGATGACGAAGGGGATGCGCGCGAAGCGGTCGGCGGCCGGGACCAGCGACAGGGGGCTGGCGCGGGTCGAAGGGTGGCGCGCCGGGGCGGTCGCGCAATTTGGGCGGCAGCAGGCCGCAGTGCACGACGACGGGGGCGGCCAGGCTGGCGGCGAGCTCGAGCACCGGGCGCGCCTCGTCGCAGTCGACGAGGTAGCCGTGCAGGGCGGGGGTGAGGATCAGGCCGCGCACGCCGTCGCGGCCGAAGAGCTCCTCGGCGCGCTCGGGGGCACCGGCGGCGGTCGGGTCGATCGCCGCGAAGGGTACCAGGCGGTCGTCGGAGGCGGCAGCGGCCTGGGCCAGCGGGGCGATCTCGCCCTCGAGGTCGGCGTAGGCACACAGGTGCTCGACCCCGTGCTCGGCCATCTGCTCGAACCAGCGCTGGCGGTGCAGGCTGACGTCGGCCTCGGCGGCGACCGGGAGGTCCGACGTGGCCCCGAGCTCGGCACCGAGGGCACCAGGGGTCGGTGCGGCCACCCGCTCCAGGAGGTTGCCGCTGAAGAAGTGGGTGTGGAAGTCGACGAGGCCCTGGAAGACGGCCATCAGGCTTCCTTGATGCTGCGCCACATGCCATGCAGGCGGCGCTTGAGGCCGAGCACATGGAAGCTGCGCCCGCGGGCGCCGTACAGGTCGAGGCCACCCTTGACGGGATCGCGGCCGAGGGCCTGGGAGAGCAGGCGCTCCTTGGTCATCGGGTAGGGGGCCTCGGTCGCCTTGCCGAGGGTGAAGTCCATCCCGAGCAGCAGGTCGAGCAGCTGGCCGGGCTCGCAGCCGCGCAGGGCGTAGGGCCAGAACTCGATCAACAAGCCGAGGGACGGGCTGTTCGCGAGCAGCTGCTGGGCGCCCTGGAGGGCGAGCCACTCGGAGCCCTGGGTGTCGACCTTGAGGAAGTCGATCGAGCCGCTGACGTGGTCGTCGACGCGCTCGATCGCGATCTCGATCGACTCGTTGTTCGCCATGTCGTCCGGTGCGTCGCCGTCGACCACGCGGTTGTCGCCGTGGTTGCCGTCGCCGAGCACGATCGTCGCCGTGCCGGGCGCGTCGCCGGCGGCGGCGCGGTGCAGGACGCCCTTGCCGGGGCCGATCTCCATGGCGCGCGCCATGTTGCGCTCGGTCAGGGCGGCGATGCCGGGCACGGGCTCGAAGGCGTGCACCTCGCAGCCGGCCAGGATCGCCTGGACCGCGAACCAGCCGACGTTGGCGCCGAGGTCCAGCACCCGCGCGCCGGGCTTCAGGTGCGCGTTGAAGAGCGTCGTCTCGTGGTCCTCCCAGGCGCCGTTCGCGATCGAAGGGCCGATGATCGTGTCGTCGGCAAGGATGTCGAAGTCCATGCCAGCGGGACCGAGGGTGGAGACGTGCACGGTCTTGGGGGTGAAGTCCATGGGCGCAGTTTAGTGAATCCAGAGGCCTCGGGCACTCGCCGCTCCGGTCCCGAGCTGGCGGGGCCGCACCTCTTGGGTCGGGATCGCGGCGGGATTCAGGGGCCGAGCAGCGCCAGTGGGTACTCCTCTGCCCAGTCGCGGTCGCCTTGGCGAGCCTCGACGGCGAAGGGGACCTGGTCGCTCTCGAGGGCGGTCACGGCCAGCACGTAGAAGGGCTGCTCGGCGCCCTCGGTGCCTGCGGGATAGCAGGCGTAGCGCAGGTGGTGGTCGCCGTCGTTGAGCGGGTCGAGGACGGGATGGTCGAGGTAGCCCGTGACCACCAGCTCTTCGAGGAACTGGCCGTCGGTGCTGGTCTCCCAGCCGCCGGCAAAGCTGTCGGGCACGTGACTCGGCAGCTGGCCCTTCTCCTGGTGGTAGGCGCGCAGGGCGGCGTCGATGTGCTGCAGCGAGCGCATGCGCTCGGCATCGCGGCTGAGGCCCGCCTGGGCGTCGACCGCGGGCACGGCGCTGGCAGCGAGTGCCAGGGCCAAGGCACCGCCGAGGACGAACCGGCGGCGTCGTTGCTTGGAAGGCGCGGTCGGGACCGCGCTCCTTGTGGGATCGCTCTTCACTCTCTCTCCTTGGGTTCCTGGCGTCCTTGGGCCCCCTCAAGGAGAGCTCGGACGGCGTGGTCATCGGACGTCGAGGGGGTCAACCTTTAGTCCTTCTGACCAGAAGCGTTGCAGGAGCCCCGGAGCGGAACCGGGCTAGCGCTGGATCAGGGCCGGCCTGGCGACGTAGCCGTCGATGTCGTTCCAGGGACCGCCGTTCCACGCGGCGTAGTCCTCGTAGCCGTTGAAGTCGTTCGGCTCGCCGCTGGCCCAGTTGGTGTAGCTGGCGGGGTCACCGGAAATCCAGGAGAAGCTGCCCTCGCTCGCCTGGTCGTTGAAGCCGATGTAGGCGCTGCCGCTGAGCAGGCCGCTGTCGACGAAGGTCGTCTTGAGCCAGGCCTCGACCGCGGGGCTGGTCAGGGATGCGAGGTGGCCGCCGTGCTGCTGGGCGGTGGCCTCGCCCTTGAACCAGGATGCGGACGGCGCGAGGGCGTACTCGCGACCGTTGGTCGGGTGCGGGAACCAGGTCAGGGCCTTGGGCGGGTCGGGGATCACGAGCTCGAGCTCGACGCCGGCGCTGGCGGAGAAGCCGAAGGGGGTGACCACGTCGGCGAACCAGGCCTGGACGTAGAACTTGACGCCGGCGGGGATCGCGATGCCGGCGAAGGAGAGGGGCGGCAGGCTGCCGGTCGAGGCGCTGGTCGGGAAGGGGACCAGGGCCTGGGGCGTCGGGACCAGGATGCCGCCGAGCAGCGGCAGGTTGGCCTGGCTGGTGCCGAAGACCAGCACGGCGCTCGACGGGCTGGGCGCCTTGGCGAAGTCTAGGCCGAGGTCGTCGGTCAGGGCAGCGAAGGTCGGCGTGATCTTCGGCTCGCCCTTGGAGCCCGCGATGGCGCCGCCGAGCCCCTTGAGGAAGAGCCCCTCGAAGGGCGGCAGGCAGGAGTCGGCCACGCGAGCCTTGATGGTCTGGACCACCGTCGGGTGGAAGTAGGTCGTGACGTTCGCGAGGCCACCGGAGCACAGGTGGCAGTAGCTCATCACCGTGCCGTTGGTGATGCAGACCTCCTTGGTCTGGCAGGCGCCGAAGTAGCCGCTAGGCGCGCACTCGTCGATCGGCGGGCAGTAGTCGTGGGTGTGCAGGGTCGAGAGGTTGTGGCCGATCTCGTGGGCGACGACGACGAAGTCCCAGTTGAGCGGACCCTGGGTGACGGGCAGGGGCAGGTTGGCGCCGAGGTTGCCGCTGACGCCAAAGCGGTACTCGGGCACGCAGAGGGTGTCGAGCCAGGCCACTCCGCCGCCCAATCCGGCGCCCGAGAGGAAGTGCCCGAGGCTCGCGTCGACCGGCATGCCGGCGTACCAGGCGGACTGGAACTCATAGAGCAGGTCGACCGAGGACAGCCCGAGGTCCTGGCTGATCCAGGGGTCGGTTGGGGTCGTGTAGATGCTGAGGTACGGCAGGGTCAGGACCGTGTCGAACTGCTCGCGGTAGCGCGCGCTGACGGCGCCCATGAGCGAGACGGCGTAGGCCTCGGCCGCGCCGAGGTTCCCGAACAGCGAGAAGAACTGGTAGTCGGTCTCGACCGCGACGGTCAGCTCGCGCATCACGGGCACCATCAGGCCGAGCTTGGGGGGGGCATCGCCCAGCTCGGGCGTGGCGATGTTGGCGCGGTGGTTCGGCCCGGGCACGCGACCGGGCAGCAGTCCGCCATCGGGTAGCGCGGCCGTCTCGCAGGCGGTGGCCGGTGCGAAGCCGAGCGCGGCCTCGTCCACCACGCGCGCGAGGGCCGCGTCCCAGCCGAGCACGGGGTGCGGCTCGGCGAGCAGGTGCGACAGGTGCGGGCGCTCGCCGCCCGTGCGCACCCAGCCCCGGGAGCCGGCCGCGCCGAGGGCCAGGAAGACGTCGCTGCCAGGCTGGCCTTCGATGCGCCCCGACCAGAGGCTGGTGTCCTGGCCGATCAAGCGACCGCTGGGCAGGCCGTCGACGAACAGCTGCCCGCCGGTGGACGACGCCGCGACGGGCAGGCGCTCGAGGGTCAGGTCCACGGACCCGCCGCCTGGCAGCGGCCAGCCGGCTAGGCGCACGGCCTCGTGGTGGCTCAGCTCGTCGAGCCCTTCTGGATCCAGGCTGAAGATCGGCGTCGGGTAGGTCAGGCCGTCGGGACCTGTGAGCTGCTCGTGCCCGCTGGGAACCAGCGGGCTGGGCAAGGTGACCAAGGGGCGGTCCCCGAGTACGGGGCTCGTCGCAAGGACGAGGAAGAGGCCGAGGCTCATGGAAGGTTCCGGGTGGGGGGAGTAGGCTGGCTCCATGAGAACCTGGGCAATCGATCTCGCCAAGGAGGCATTTAAGTTCTCCGCGGCCCACTTCCTGATCTTCCCTGACGGCACCGCGGAGCGGCTCCACGGGCACAATTACCGGGTGTTCGTCAGCCTGGAGTCGGGCCTCTGCGACCACGGCCTGGTCGTCGACTTCAAGATGATCAAGCCGCTGATCAAGCAGGTGGTCGACGAGCTCGACGAGCACTGGCTGCTCCCAGGCCTGCATCCGGTCCTCGAGGCCGAGCTGATCCGGCCCGACCAGTACGAGGTGCGCTACCTCGAGCGACGCTACCAGGCCCCCGCCGAGGACGTGATCGTGCTGCCCGTCAACAACACCAGCGTCGAGAACCTGGCCACCTACCTGGTCGACGTCCTGCGCGAGCGCTTCGAGGCGCGCTTCCCCGAAGTCGCGCTTGGCATGATGAAGGTCGCCGTCGAGGAGACCTCCGGCCAGCGCGCGTCCTGCACCTGGCGTAAGGACTAGGCGGCGCGGTCCGGGTCCGGGGTCTCGGTCGGGGCACCGCAAGGGGCTTGGTTTCCACCCCTGGATCCGCCAGGATCGCGGCCATGACGAACCTTCAAGGGCCGGGCTTGGCCGCCAAGGCGGGCGTGCTGACCGACGGTCAGACCGCGGACACGACCGAGACCATCACCCAGGCGCAGCCGGTGTTGGACTCCGCCGTCGAGTGGGCGCGCGCGCTGCTCGAGCCCATCTCGGCGACTCCTTGGGTCCAGGCGGTGATCGTGGTCGCGGCGTCGATGGTCCTGGCCAAGCTCCTGGACCTGACCTGCACGGGCGCCCTGCGGCTGGTCTCGCGACGCACGACGACCCTCGTCGACGACAAGCTGATCGCCCTTTTGCACCGACCCGTGATGGCGACCGTGGTGCTCTACGGAGCCCTGGTGGCGACGGTCTTCCTCGACGCCGACGCGAACGTCCAGCGGCTCACCGGGCGCGTCGTGATGACCCTCGTGATCCTGACCTGGGTGCTGTTCAGCCTGCGCGCCTCGCGGGTGGTGCTGCACGCCGCGAGCCGCGAGGGCGCGCGCTTCAAGCTGATCGAGGCGCGCACCTTCCCGCTGTTCAGCAACCTGGCCGCGGTGATCGTCGTGGCGATCGGCACCTGGCTCTTGATCGGCCTGTGGGGAGCCAGCATGACCGGCTGGCTGGCCTCGGCCGGGGTGGTCGGCATCGCCGTGGGCTTCGCCGCCCAGGACACCCTCTCGAACCTCTTCTCGGGGGTCTTCCTGATCGCCGACGGGCCCTTCGGCGTCGGCGACTACATCGTGCTCGACACCGGCGACCGCGGGCGCGTCGAGCACATCGGCCTGCGCTCGACGCGCCTGCTCACCCGCGACGACGTGCTGATCACGATCCCCAACGCCGTCATCGGCGGCGGGCGCATCACCAACCAGTCCAGCGGCGGCAGCCAGCGCATGCGCGTCAAGATCCCCGTGCAGGTCGCCTACGGCAGCGACATCGACCAGCTGCGGGAGATCCTGCTCGAGATCGCTGCGGCCGAGCCCTTGGTCCTCGAGTTCCCCGAGCCCAACGTCCGCTTCCGCGCCATGGCCGACTCGGGCCTCAACTTCGAGCTGATGGTCTGGGCCTCGGACCCGTCCCGGCGCGGCCGCACGGTCGACGCCCTGAACTCGACCATCTACAAGCGCTTGAACGTCGAGGGCATCGAGATCCCGTACCCCAAGCGCGACATCTACCTGCACCAGGCCTGAGCGGGCAGCTGGTGCTGCTCGCTCCGGCTGCGTAGCCGCCCCGGGCTCCCTCGACCTGGCGAGGGGGCCCGGGGCGGACTTGCGTTCGAGCCCTGGGGCCGGCCTAGAACAGGACCGTCTTGGACTCGACGTTGGTGCTGGTCAGGGGCAGGACCGGGTTCTGCGCCTCGAGCACGAGCCCCTGGAAGTGGAACACGGTGCCGGTCGGCATGGCCGGGAAGGGCAGGTGCAAGATGTCCCAGGCCTTGGCCGGGACCGTGCGCGTGCCGAGCAGGAAGAGGCTCGAGAAGTTGTTGCCGATGTCGGCGGTGAACAGGCCGGGCAGGGGGCTCGGTCCCGTGGCGCCCGCGCCCACCAGGAAGAACAGGTCGCCGGGCTGGCCGCCGAAGTGCAGGTCGATGCCGACGCCGCTGAACAGGAAGTCCGTGCGGAAGGCGATCAGAGCCGGATCCGGTGCCTGCACCTGGATCGGGATCGGGTTGCTGGTGCCGGCGGAGTTGGTCAGCTGGACGTGGACCTGGCCGAGGCTCGAGACCGGCGGCATCGTGAAGCGCAGCTCGGTGTCGGAGACGATCGAGTAGGCCGGCGGGAAGCTGGTCAGGGTGACGCCGTCGACGACGACGCTGTTGACGCCGTTCATGTTGCAGCCGAGCAGGGTGACCTCGGTCAGCCCAGGGGTCAGGGCCGCGATCAGCGGGGGGAAGGTGCTGGTGACCTCGGGGACGCCGCCGGAGCAGCTGCCGCCAGGTGTGGTCAGGTCGATCGGCCAGGCGTTGGAGAGGCTGCCGTGGCTCGAGCCGCCGTTGCTGACCAGCACGTCGCCGGGACCCGCGCTGGAGGGGATGAAGTTCGGCCAGGCGCCGAGCTCGAGCTTCGTGCCGCCGCCGGTGGAGTCGATGCCAAGGGCCTTGACCGGCGTGCCGTTGCCGCCAGCTGCGGCCTGGGTGAACCAGACCTCGTTGTCGACCGCAGCGAAGTTGACGCCGTGGATCGTCAGGATGCCGCCGGCCATGGAGGTGCTCGTGATGCGCGGCTTGGTCGCGGACTTCACGCCGTAGATCGCCTGGACCCCGGCGATGTCGTCGGCGTTGAGGCTGCGCTGGCTCTCGGTGCCGCCGGCGATGGACGGGTACATGGTCGTGCCGCCGACGCTCGAGTGGCCCATGCCGATCGCGTGGCCGTACTCGTGGGTGGCGACCGACTGCAGGTCCCAGTTGCTCTGGTTGCCCGGGCCGTCGTCCCACTGCCAGCCCTCGTAATAGCGGATGCGCCAGCCGTTGCTGATCGGCGTCTCGCAGTAGGCCAGCACGCCGCCCGAGCTGCCCGAGAGGGGCGAGTGGATGTTGTGGTCCGGCCCGCCGACCTGGGTCGCGTTGCCCTGCCAGGTGGGGTCGAAGTTCGCACCGCCGGAGCCTAGCTCGCTCTGCAGCGGGTCGCCGCCGCCGGTGCCGTGGGGCTCGCTACCCCACTCGACCGCCGCCTTCCAGATCACCAGCTCGGCCCCGTCGTAGCCGGGGAACTGGCTGTCGATGGTCGTGTTGTCGTTGGCGGTGCTGTCGGCGAAGACGTTGTAGACGCGAACGTCGCGCTGGGACAGGCCCAGGCTGCCGCCGATCAGGGAGTAGCCGATGCCGGCGGGCTGCAACAGGAGCGCGGCCCCGACGAGGGCGGCCGCCGGGAGGACGAGGGGGGAGAGTCGCATGGGGGGAGCGTTAGGGTGGGGGGGACCTACGGTCCCGTTGGACCCTCCGGAGGCCGCTGGGGTTCCCTTCGATCTGCGACTTCCTGGGCGCTATTCGGCTGCTTGCAAAGCACTTAGGTGCGCGGAGAGCTCGGCCACCAGGTCGGGACGGGCGGTCCAGAGGTTGTGCGTCTCGCCCGGATCCGCGGCCAGGTCGTAGAGCTGCCCGCCGGGCTCGCCGGGGCCCGGGGCCCGCTTGACCGGCCGGGAGAAGCCGCCGGAGCCCAGCTCGCCCGGGATCAGCTTCCAGCTGCCGCGGCGCAGGGCGAAGCTGCCGTTGAGGCTGTGGTGCACGAGCTCCTCCCGGGCCGGCGCGCGGGGGTCCTCGATCGCGGCGAGGAAGCTCTGGCTGTCCTCGGCATTGCCGGCGGGGGGCTCGAGTCCGAGCGCCTCGGCCAAGGTGGCGAACAGGTCGTGCAGGCCGACGAGCGCGTCGCTGGTGGCGCCCGCCGGCGCGCGGCCGGGCCAGCGCAGGACCAAGGGGACCCGGTGGCCGGCCTCCCACAGGTCGGCCTTGAGCCCGCGCCAGGGGCCGTTCGGGACGTGGCCGAAGCGCTGGGTGACCGAGTGGGTCGGGCCCGACATGCCACTGCCGTCGCGGGCCGGCGAGCCGTTGTCGCTGGTGAAGATCACCAGGGTGTCGTCTGCGGCGCCGGTGGCCTCGAGGGTCGCAAGCACGCGGCCGACGAGGGCGTCGATCTGGGCCAGGTAGTCGCCGTAGGCGCCGGCCGCGGTCGTTCCGGCGAAGTCGGGGGACGGCGCGATCGGCGTGTGGGGGCCGGTCAGGGCCAGGTAGAGGAAGAAGGGCTCGGGCTGGTCGGCGAGGGCCACGAGCTGCTCTTCGGCGCGGGTTGCGAGGGCGGGCATCACGCCGGCGAGGTCCCAGCCCGGCGTTGTCGGGCCGTCGGTGCCGAACATGCCGGCGGGCTTGGGCTCGGTCGCGGCGGTGACCAGGCGGTCGTCCTCGATCCACGCCCGCGGAGGGAAGTTGGGCACGTCGTCGCCGAAGTAGCTGTCGAAGCCGTGGGCGGTCGGGCCGTCGAGCATCGGTCGGGAGAGGTCGACGCGCGCGGCGGCGGCGCGGCGCTCGTCGGTGCCGCGCGGCAGGTAGGGCACGTCGGCGTTGGCGGGCTGGCCGTCCGCAGCGAGCCAGGTCCAGCCGAGGTGCCACTTGCCGATCGCGGCGGTGCGGTAGCCGGCGTCGCCGAGCAGCTCGGGCAGGGTCGTGCGCTCGGGCTCGAGCAGCGGGCGGCCCCACTGCCAGACCACGCTGCTGGTGAGCTCGCCGCGCCAGGCGTAGCGGCCGGTGAGGATGCCGTAGCGCGTCGGCGAGCAGACCGACGAGGGCGAGTGGGCGTCGGTGAAGCGCAGGCCGTCCGCGGCGAGCCGGTCGATGTGGGGCGTCGGCACCTTGGAGTCCGGCGCGTAGCAGGTGGCGTCGCCCCAGCCCATGTCGTCGGCCAGGATCAGGACGATGTTGGGCCGCACGGCCGCGGGCAGGGCGGGCTCCGGGGGGGCCTCGAGCGTGGCGCAGGCGGCCAATCCCGCGCCGAGCGCGAGGGCTGCGGCAGCCGACCGGCAGGCGGCGGTCCTGTGCGGAGCGCGCGTCACCCTAGCCTTGGCTCGCGATGGCCTTGCGCATCGCCTCGAGCAGCTCGTCGCCGGTGGTGCCCGTGCGCAGGTCGTCCAGCAGCCCGGCAGCGAGGACGAGCCGCGACATGCCGGCCAGGATCTGCAGGTGCGTGCCGCGCTCCGACGGCGGACCGATGGTCGCGAAGAAGACGTCGACCGGCGCACCGTCGGCGGCCTTGTAGTCGACCGGCGCCACGGCCGTGAAGATCGCCAGGTAGGTGCGGTCGATCTCGGCGACCGTCGCGTGGGGCAGGGCCAGGCCGTGGCCGACGGCGGTGTTCTGGGTGCGCTCTCGGGTCCAGAGCGACTCCTCGATCGTCTTCGCGAGGCTGCCGTCCTGGGCCGGGCCGAGGGCCATGGCGAAGGTGCTGGCGATGTGGCTGAAGAGCGCTTCCTTGTCGGTCTCGACCAGGTGCGCTTCGACGCAGCCGGGCTCGACGAAGTCCAAGAGGCTGCCCTCGTCCGAAGCGGACTTGGTGCTGGCGTTCGAGCGGCGCGTGACCATCGCGTGGGTCTGGTCGCGGGTCGCCTTGAGGCGCAGCACCGAGCAGGAGGCCAGGCGGGTGAGGCGATCGATCCAGTGCTCGGAGATGTAGTTGCGCAGACGCGCTTGGGGTGGCGCACCGAGCAAGAGCAGGTCGTGGCTGGGCGTCAGCGCGGCGATCGAGGTGGCCTCGTCCCGGCCGCGCACGACCAGGGTCTCGGGTGGTTTCGAGCAGAGCGTCGCGAGCTCGTCGAGGTAGTCGGACTCGCCCTGGCTGATCACCGCGGGCTCGCGCTCGTGGACGAAGCGCGCGAAGACGAGCTCGGCCTGGAAGACCCGCGCGAGGTGGTCGGCTGTGCCAGCGATCAGGGCGTCGTGGGGGCCCGGCTCGCACAGCACGAGGATGCGGCGGAACGAGCGGATGCCGGCGTCCTTGAACAGGGCCAGGTTGCAGCCGAGGTGGCCGGTCAGCCAGCCGAGCGGGTTGTGCAGCAGCCAGGACCCGCGCGAGCGCCCGCTCCACTCCATCACGACCCACTCGCAGTGGACGCGTCGCGAGATCTCGTGGACGACGCGGATCACGTCGTGCACGGCGAAGGCGTCGAACTCCATCGTGAGGCCGCGCTCCTTCGCCAGGGCGTCGATGCGTCGGCGCAGCGAGCGCACGTGGGGATCCTCGACGACGAAGGCCTCGACCGAGGTCTGGTCGGGGACCTCGTGCAGGCGCACGACCTCGGTCATGCCGCCGCTCGAGAGGGCAGCGCCGACCTCGGCGAGGGCCTCGGCCGAGGGCTCTTGGCCGAAGATCGGCACCACGACCTGGGCGCGGGTGGGCAGCTCGTTGACCGGCCCGACCGGACGCGTGGGCCCGGGCTCGTCCCCGATGAGCAGGTCCCGCCGCGGGCCGAGGCGACCGAGCACGCCCTTGCGGTCGGCGCCGCGACCGATCCACAGGAAGACCAGCACGCCGATCACCGCGACGCCACCGAAGGCGCCGATCCCGGTCCAGCCGAGCAGCACGAGGAGCGCCGCGCAGATCAGGACCCCGGCGACCTGGGGCACCGGGTAGAGGGGCGAGCGCCAGGTCGGTCGGTACCACTGGGTCGAGCTCTCGCGCAGCACGATCACCGCGAGGTTCACGGCCAGGAAGCCGGCGATCATCATCGAGCTGGCCAGCTTCGCCAGGCTCTTGACGTCGAGGAACAGGATCGCGACGGCCATCACCAGGCTGGTGACGAAGATCGCTTGGACGGGGGTGCGGTAGCGCTCGTGGACGCGGCGCAGGGGCTCGGGCAGGAGGCCGTCGCGCGCCATCGCGAAGGGGAAGCGCGAGGACGCCAGCAGGCCTGCGTTGGCCATCGAGACCATCGTCGCGATGGCCAGCACCGCGAAGGTGACGCCCATGGCCGGGCCCGCGACCTCGCGCGCCAAGAGGTAGACGGGGTGCAGGTCGCCCTGGAGCTGCCCCAGGGGGATGCGCGACGTCATCAGGTAGGTGATGGAGGAGTACAGGACCGCGGCGATGCCCAGGGACAGCAGCATGCCCAGGGGCAGGTTGCGGTTGGGGTTCTTGACCTCCTCCGCGACGGCCGCGACCTTGGTCACGCCCGCGTAGGAGATGTAGACCAGGCCGACCGTGGCGAGCAGGCTCTCGATGCCCGCCGCAGGCACGGCGGAGTGGTCGAGCACTTCGCCGGCGAAGAGGCTCCAGGTGCCGAGCACCACGAGGCCGCCCAGGCTGATCGCGACGACCACCGACTGGGCGCGGCCGACCTTCTTCACGCCGACCACGTTGAGCACCACGATCATGGTCAAGAGGCCCATCGCGAGGGGCTTGACCGGCGCGTCGGTCATGACCTTGAGGTAGGCCCCGAAGCCGACCAGGGCGAAGGCTGACTTGAGCAGCAGGCTGAGCCAGAGGCCCAGGCCGAAGATCGTCGAGGCTAGGGGGCCGAAGGCGCGGTCGATGTAGACGTAGGAGCCGCCGGAGACCGGCATCGCCGTGGCGAGCTCGGACTTGGAGAGGGCCGCCGGCAGCACCCCGAGCCCGGCCAGCAGGTAGGCCAGCCAGACGTCGGTCCCGGACATCCCGGCCGCGATGCCGGGCAGCACGAAGACACCGCTACCCATCATGGCGCCGAGGCTGATGGCCAGCACGGCCACGAGTCCGAGCCGCGCTTCGAGTCCTCCCGCGGGACCCGCCGGTGTCCCGTCCTCCGACCCTTCCGATGTTCCGGTTGCCATAGGCGCGCCATCCTAGCCCACCAGGGAGCCGGAAACGAGCCGCAACGAGCCGCATTGGGGGGCGCGTCTCGGGTACCCTATGCGGCTCCGAGCCCAGCCATGTCGATCACCAGAACCATCTCCGCCACCGACCCAGTGGCCCCTGACGCGGGCGCCCCCGACTCCCTCGGCGCCGTCCACATGGTCACCTTCGGGTGCCAGATGAACAAGTACGACTCGCTGATGGTGGAGGGCCGCTTCCGCGAGGACGGCTACCGCATCACCGAGTCGATCACGGACGCCGACGTGATCCTGTTCAACACCTGCTCGGTGCGCGACCATGCCGAGGAGCGCACCCTGTCGTGGCTCGGCGAGCTCAAGCGCCGCAAGGCCGAGCAGCCTGACCTCGTGATCGGCGTGATGGGTTGCATGGCCCAGCGCCGCGAGGACGACATCTTCCGCCGCGCGGGCCACGTGGACATCGTCTGCGGCACGCGCCGCTTCCCGCACCTGCCGGCGATGGTGGCCGAGGTGCGCGAGCGTCGCGCCAAGGCCGACGGCGGCCGCGTGATGGACGTCGACGAGACCTTCGACTGGGCTCTCGACCGCCACGCCGAGCGCTACACCGGCGGCCTCGTGGGTCACCTCGCGGTGATGCGCGGCTGTGACCTCAACTGCACCTACTGCATCGTGCCGACGACCCGCGGCCGGGTGCAGAGCCGCCCGATCGACGCCCTGGTGGACGAGGCGCGCTGGATGGTCGCCGGCGGCGCCAAGGCGATCTGCCTCCTGGGCCAGACCGTCAACAGCTACGGCGAGGACCTGCCCGCGCCGGCCGAGGGTGAGCAGCACTTCAGCGGCCGCAAGGGCCGCCCGGCCCTGGCCGACCTCCTGTACGCGATGCAGGCGATCGAGGGCCTCGAGCGCATCCGCCTGATCACCCTGCACCCGTCCTACGTCACGCCGGCCCTCGCCCAGGCGATCGCCGACAACGACAAGTGCGACCGCTTCCTGCCGCTGCCCGTGCAGTCCGGCTCGGACGCCGTGCTCAAGCGCATGAAGCGTGGCTACAACACCGAGCTCTTCCACAAGCGCGTGGCGATCCTGCGCGCGGCGGTGCCGGACATCGAGCTGGGCTCGGACTGGATCGTCGGCTTCCCCGGCGAGACCGACGAGGACTTCGAGGCCAGCCTCGAGCTGCTCGCAAGCGTCGGCTTCAGCCAGAACTACATCTTCAAGTACGACCCGCGGCCGGGCACGGTTGCGGACGCGGGTGAGGACGACGTGCCGACGGCCGTCAAGAAGCAGCGCAACCAGCGGCTCCTAGCGGCCGCCCAGGACGCGGGCCTGCGGCGCACCGAGCGCTTCCTCGGCAAGGACGTGCGCGTCTTCGTCGAGAAGGTCTCGGATCGCGATCCAGCGCTCGTGGTCGGGCGCACCGAGCACTACCTCTCGATCTCCTTCGAGGGTTCGGCCGACCTGATCGGCACCATGGTCAGCGTGCGCGTCCAACAGACCTCGCCGTTCAACCTCGCGGGCGAGCTGATCCAGTAGGGTGCGTCCGAAGGGACGTTTTCGGGGGCTTGGGCCGTGGGGGGAGGCGTGACAGGTTCGTCACGGGATCCCCGCGTCCGGTTGGGTATGGTCAGCCTGGTTTCTTATCCGGGGGCCGGCCCAACCCAACCCAACTCTCGAGAGCATGAAGTTCCCTCGTCTCCTCGTCCCCATCGGGCTCACGGTCGGCCTCGCAGCCGCCACGTACCTGGCCATTTCGCCCAGCGCCGGGGCGGCTGCAGCGCCGCTAGCGATCGACTGGACCGTCGTCGCCTGGAACGACCTGGGCATGCACTGCATGGACTCCGACTATGCGGTGTTCAGCATCCTGCCGCCGTTCAACACGGTCAACGCCCACGTCGTCAACCAGAACGGTGACCTGGTCACCTCGGACGCCGGCGTGACGCTGACCTACAAAGGTGTCGCCGACCCGTCCGGCTCGATCAACCTGACCTCGACCGGCAAGACCGACTTCTGGGACCACGCGGGCGAGCTCTTCGGGGCGACGCCGCCGGTGGACGAGGGCCTGGCCGGCAACACGATGCCGGGCCTCGCCAACGTGCCTCAGCCGATGCACTTCGACCCGGGGACCGACTGGTTCACCGCCGAAGGCATCCCGATCACGCCGATCGACGACGCGGGCCACCAGAACCACTACCCGATGATGCGCATCGAGGCGCGCGACGGCAGCGGCGCCCTGCGCGGCTTCACCGACGTGGTGCTGCCCGTCTCTGACGAGATGGACTGCCGCGCCTGCCACGCGAGCGGCTCGGCCACCTCGGCCCAGCCCAGCGGTGGGTGGGTGAACGACCTGCAGTTCGACCGCGACTACCGGCTCAACGTCCTGCGCCTGCACGACGAGTACCAGACCGGCAACCCGGTCTTCACCTCGGCCCTCGCGACCCTCGGGCTCAACCCCGCTGGCCTCGAGGCGACCGTCGTCACCGACAAGAAGTCGATCCTGTGCTCGGCCTGCCACGGCTCGAACGCGCTGCCGGGCACCGGGCTCTCCGGCATCCCCGCGCTGACCCAGGTCATGCACGACGGCCACGCCTCGGTGCTCGATCCGATCACCGGCATGACCCTGGACTCGGACCTCAACCGTGCCAGCTGCTACCGCTGCCACCCCGGCTCCGAGACGCGCTGCCTGCGCGGCGCCATGGGCAGCGCCGTGGCCGCCGACGGCTCGATGTCGATGCAGTGCCAGGCCTGCCACGGCGACATGAGCGAGGTCGGTGACCCCGCCCGCGCTGGCTGGTTCGAGGAGCCCTCCTGCCAGGAGTGCCACACCGGCGACGCCCTTCTCAACAACGGTCAGATCCGCTACGAGACGGTCTTCGAGCCCGACGGCTCCGAACGCGTCGCGGTCAACCAGCGCTTTGCGACCAACCCCGACACCCCCGCGCCGGGCATCGACCTGTACCGCTTCTCCGCCGGACATGGCGGCCTGCAGTGCTCGGCCTGCCACGGCTCGACCCACGCGATCTTTCCCTCGGCACATCCGAACGACAACGTCCAGAGCCTCGCCGTCCAGGGCCACGAGGGCACCATCGGCGACTGCACCGCGTGCCACAGCTCGTTCCCTGACACGGTCACCGGTGGCCCCCACGGGATGCACCCGATCGGCGACAAGTGGGTCAAGGACCACCACGACGAGGCCGACGACGGCAAGCACCTCGCCTGCCGCGCCTGCCACGGCACCGACTTCCGAGGCACCGAGCTCAGCCGCACCTTCGGGCCGCGCACCCTCGACACCGAGAAGTGGGGCATCGTGAACTACTTCGAGGGCTACGAGGTGGGCTGCTACGACTGCCACAACGGTCCGACGACCAGCTCGACGAACCCGAACACGCCGCCCGTGGCGCACGACGGCACCGCCAGCACCTCGGCTGGCAGCCCGGTGTCGGTCACGCTCGGCGCGAGCGATCCCGGGGACCAGATCACCGGGGCGCGCATCGTCAAGCAGCCGCACTCCGGCTCGGTCGCGCTCAGCGGCACCCAGGCGACCTACTTCCCGTACACAGGCTTCGCGGGCACCGACTCGTTCACCTTCGCGGTCGACGATGGGGACAACGAGTCGAACCTCGCGACGATCTCGGTGACCGTCGGCGCCGGCTGGGAGAACTTCGGCAGCGGCCACCCTGGCACGAACGGTGTGCCGGCCTTGACCGCGGCCGCCGCTCCTGCGCTCGGTACGACCTTCGGCGTGACCCTCGGGAACTCCGCCCCCGGCGCGGCGCCCGCTCTGGTGCTGCTCGGCGAGACGAGCTTCTACCAGCCCACGGTCTGGGAGGGTGTGCTGCTCGTGAAGGAGCCGCTGATCCTGGCCGTGACCCTGCCGCCCGGTGGCTTCGTGTTCCCGTACTCGGTGCCGAGCGACAGCGCTTGGATCGGCCTGAACCAGGTCGCCCAGCTCGCGGTCATCGACCCCGGCGCGAGCGCGGGCCTGGCCTTCAGCGAGGGTCTGCGCCTGACCTTCGGGCAGTAGGAGCCCGGTAGAACGGAGCGCGGGCCGGCCCCCCGGGGGGGGTGGGCGGGCGCGCCCCGTGGGGGGGGGGTGGGCCAGGGGGGGGGGGCCGCCGGGGGGGGGGC
>JARGPD010000046.1:0-1904 GCA_029212845.1 Planctomycetota bacterium | reverse complement strand
CCTGCCCTTGGGGCAGTGGTCGCCGGTGTGACGGGAGCGGGGCCGGTCCCCGGGGGTGGGGGGGGGGGCCGCGCTCGTTCGGGGGTCGTAGGCCTAGGGCTGGTAGACCTCGGCGGTGAGGCCGCCGCCGCCGACGACCAGCACGGTGCCGTCGGAGAGGGGCGCCAGGATCGGCAGCACGCGGGCCTCGGCCAGGCTGCCGGTGGGGGAGACGCCGCTGCCCTGGAGGTAGGTGTCGCAGGTCGTCGACGTGCCGACGTCGATGCCGGTCAGGTCGATCGACAGCGACGCGTGGAAGCCGCCGGCGACCAGCACCGAGCCGTCCGGGAGCAGGGCGAGGCCCGCACCGGCGCGGCTCTCGCTGAGCGTGCCGACGTCGCTCCAGCCACCGAAGAAGATCGCCTCCTTGAAGCGCACGACGTCGTCCCGGGTGCCGATCACCAGCTTGGTCAGGTCACCGGTCGCGATGACCTCGGCCAGGTCGATCGAGAGGCCGCCGACCAGGATCACCGAGCCGTCGTTCTGCAGGATCGCCGAGTGCAAGAGGCGCGGGCCGTTGAAGAAGCTGGGCAGGCCGAAGATGCCGAGCCCGGGGTCATAGGTGTAGGACGTGTTCGACACGGTGGGCAGGTTGACGATCGGGATCAGCGTCATGCCGCCGGCCACGAGCACCTTGCCGCCGGGCATCGCCGTGGCGGTGTGCAGGGCGCGCGCCTCGAGCATGTTCGGGCCCGCCGCGAAGGTGTCCGTCGTCGGGTCGAAGAACTCGGACGAGCCCAGCATGCCGGTGAAGATGCCCAGCAAGCTGAGCGGATCGGTCAGCACCTGGGTCAGGTCGATGGTCACGTTCTCGAAGCCACCGGTGATCATCACGCGACCGTCGCTGAGCTTGGTCGCCGCGTGGCCGGCGCGCTTGGTGCCCATGGTCACGTCCGTGGTCAAGCCGGTGACGGGATCCCAGATCGCGCCAGCGTCGGTGGGGGTGCCCGACAGATCGAGGCCACCGGTGAAGAGCACGCGCCCGTCGTCGAGGGCGGTCGACTGGGACAGGAGCCCCACGCCGAAGGTCAGGCCGGCGAGCTCGAACTCCTCGAGCTCGGCCCGGTAGCGCTGGGGAACCAGGCCGCTGCCGCCGGCGAGCAGGATGTCGCCGGGGTTCGCGGTGTCGGGCACCGCGATGCCGCCGAGGATCGGCAGGGCCGGCGCGCTGAGCGTGTCGGCGAAGGTGCCCGGCATCGCGAGGGTCGTGCGCACCAGGTTGGAGGGATTGTCGAACGCAGGACCGGTCAAGGCCTGGGCCGAGACCGTCAGGCCCACGAAGGCGGGCGACAGGATCGGCACGCTGGCAGACGCCTGGCCATTGGCATCGAGGGTCCCGAACAGGCCCGGCAGCGTGAACGTCAGGTCCAGCGTAGCCAGGGAGACATCGAGGAAGACGCCGGGAAAGACCTCACTCGTGACCTCGCTAGCGGCAACGGCGATGCCGTAGAGGTCCCCCGCATGGGCGGGCGTGGCATCGAGGGTCCAGGTAGCGTTGCCGGGCACGGCGCCACCACCACGGTGGAGCTCGGGAGCCTGGGCAGCGGCGGTGAGGGAGAGCGCGGTCAGCGCAAGGGGGGTCAGGAGGGATCGCATGGCGCGTGAGGCTGGGGAAGAGGTTCGAGTTCGCATTCCAATGCTAACCCCTCACCCCACCCAAGGGAGCCCCAACTTCCCCCCACATCCACCATCCAGCCAGTCCCAACCCAGCCAGACACACCCCCGACACACCCCCGACAACCCAAGCGAGAGCCCGCCGCAGGCCCACCCATCCCCCCGAGCGACAGTGCAGCCACCGGCGGTACACCCAGTGGCGGGGGGGGGGGGGGGGGGGGGGGGGGGGGGGGGGGGGGGGGGGGGGGGGG
>JARGPD010000229.1 GCA_029212845.1 Planctomycetota bacterium | reverse complement strand
CGATCCGACGCGTAGGAGGCCGGACCCGCCGTTTTGATGCGGTACCGTTGGCGCGCTCCCTAAGCCTTGGTCAGGAGCAGGAACTGGAAGCGGCCGTAGCGGGCTTGGACGCCCGGGAGCCGCTCGAGGGTGGCGAGGCCCTTGCCAACCAGGGTCGCGAGCTTGCGGCTGCGGGGGGCGAAGTTGCGCGTGCGGAAGTCGATCTCCTCGGGCTGCGGCACGGCCTGCACCCCGGTGCGGGACGTCGTCGTGAGTCCAGCAGCGCGGGCCGCGGACTCGACCTCGGCCACGTCGACCGCCCGGAAGGGCCCGATGCTTGGGTCCGGGCTCAGCACGTACTCGACACCGCGGGGACCGCCGCGCCGGGCGCGCAGGCGCTCGGTCCAGTCGTGGAAGCTGCGCTGGCTGACGAGGCCGAGCAGCAGCCTACCGCCGGGCTTGAGGTAGCTGGCCAGGGTCGCGAGGGCCCGCTCGCGCTCGAGCGGCGGCAGGCCCTCGAGGCGGAACAGGCACGAGACGACGTCGTAGGCACCGGCCTCGACCGGCGGCAGGGGCGCTTCGTCGAGGGCCACGGCAGCTTCACCGGCGGGCACGGGCCAGGCGAAGAGCCCCGCCTTGGGACGCGTGCGGCCACCGGCGAAGGTCGCCACCGCGCGGCTGCGCTCGGCCACGTCGAAGCGGAAGCCCGGGCGCCGCTTCGAGACGCGCTCGACCAGGATGCCCGTGCAGGGCAGCACGTCGAGCCAGCGCGGGGCCTGGCCCTCGGCATCCGGGGCGCGCTTCTCGGCGCCGTCGGGGAGCAGGAGGTCGAGGCTCTCCTCGAGGGCGCGCACCTCCCATGGCCGCGGCTTGTTGTGGCGCAGGCCGTTCATGACCCGCGCGCGCTGGTAGATGCCGAGCAGGTCGGACTCCCAGGCCTGGGGGTCGGCGCTCGAGGGGATCGCGCGCCCGCCGTAGTGGTTCTCGTGGCTGACCTCGTCCATCGGGCGACGCTTGGGCGCGCGCGGGAACTTGCCCTCGGGATAGTCCGGCCAGCCGAGGGCCAGGACCGCGACGACGAAGCGGTCGCGCGGCAGGCCGACGGTCTCGCGCACCTTCTCGGCCGAGCCCATGGCCGTGATCCAGAAGGTGCCCAGGCCCAGGGCATGGGCCGCCAGGCTCATGTTCTGAATCATGGCGCTGGCCGACTGCAGGCCGGCCATGCCCTCCTCGCTGAACCCGGTGCCGTAGGACACGACGATGTTGACCGGTGCGTTGGCCATCTGGGTCGAGAGCTCGCCGAGGGCGCGGTTGAGCTCGGGGTCGTCGACCACGACGAGGTCCCACATCTGGTAGTTGCAGGAGGACGGCGCCCAGGTGCCGGCGTGGACGACGCGCTCGACCAGCTCGGCCGGCGGCAGGTCCTGCTTGAAGCGCCGCACGGAGCGGCGGCCATAGAGGATCTCCCAGAAGTCGGTGGCCCCGAGCGCGGGCAGACCTTCGGCGGCGCCGGGGTCGACGAAGGCGGGGGCGGCAGCCGGCGGGGCCGGGGGGGGCGAGGGCTCTGGAGCGGGGGCGTCCATGGGGTCAGTAAGGGACCTTGTCGGCGGCGGCGCGCCAGGCCCTGAAGGGCGCTTGGCCGGCTTCGCGCCCGGAGCAGGCGATCTGGAGCTGGCGCTGGTCGAGGGGCAGGGCCACCTCGCGGTAGATCAGGTCGTCGTCGAAGCCCGCGGCGGCGGCGTCCGCGCGGGTCGCGGCGAACCAGACGCGCTCGACCCGGGCCCAGTACAGGGCCGCGAGGCACATCGGGCAGGGCTCGCAGGAGCTGTAGACCTCGCAGCCCTCGAGCAGGTGCGTGCCGAGGGCCTTGGCGGCGGCGCGCAGGGCGCCGACCTCGGCGTGGGCCGTGGGGTCGGCGTCGGGCACGACCCGGTTGCAGGCCTCTCCGATCACGGCGCCGGCTTGGACCACGAGGGCACCGAAGGGGCCGCCGCCGTCCGCGACCGAGGCCTCGGCGAGGGCGATCGCCCGGGACATGTGCGCGCGGGAAGGCTCTGGGGGGGAGGGGACCATGGGGTGGCCCAGTATACTGGAGACGATGGAGGGTCGAAGCGGAGCAGAACCTCGGCTGGAGGTCCATGAGGCGGAGTGCCTCGCCTGGATGCAGGCGCAGTCGGCGGATCGGTACGACCTGGTCTACATCGACCCGCCCTTCAACACGGGCAAGCGCCAGCGGGCCCGGCGCACCAAGGTGTCGCGGGACGAGGACAGCGTGCGGGTGGGCTTCGGCGGCCAGCGCTACCGGACCGAGGTGCTGTCCGAGCGCTCCTACGCCGACCAGTTCCTGGACTACGAGGCCTTCCTCGCACCGCGCCTGGCCGAGGCCGCGCGCCTGCTGAAGCCCGAGGGCAGCCTCTTCGTGCACCTCGACCCGCGCGAGGTCCACTACGTCAAGGTCATGCTCGATGGGCTGTTCGGGCGCGACTGCTTCCAGAACGAGCTGATCTGGGCCTACGACTTCGGCGGCCGGTCCAAGATCCGCTGGGCCGCCAAGCACGACAACATCCTCTGGTACACGATGGACCCCAAGCGCTACCACTTCGACCGCGAGGGCGTGGAGCGCATCCCCTACATGGCGCCGGGGCTCGTGACCAAGGAGAAGGCCAAGCGCGGCAAGCTGCCGACCGACGTGTGGTGGAACACGATCGTGAGCCCGACGGGCAAGGAGCGCCTGGGGTACCCGAGCCAGAAGCCGCTCGCGATCCTCGAGCGCATCGTCGAGGCCCACTGTCCCCCGGAGGGGCTGGCCCTGGACTTCTTCGCGGGCTCGGGGACGCTCGGGGCAGCGGCCCTTCGCCGGGGCCGGCGGGCCGTGCTCGTCGACGAGACCCGGGAGGGGATCGAGGTGATGAAGGGCCGATTAGATGGCTGCTATGGGGTGTTCGAGCGCTAGGGCTGGATGCGAGGCTCTGGCTCCGGCTCGAGCTGCGGCCGAGCATTGGCGATGGGCGCAAGCCGAGGCCTCGTTCGACCTGGCAGCCGGGCTGCTCGGCCGGTCGATGACCTGCCGGGACTGCCCTGGGAAGGGCACTGCGTAGAGGTCACGCGGACCTGAAGGTCGGAAACGGGGCCCTTCGGGGCCCCCGAAAGCGGTCTTCGCAATTAATAAGGTAGAGAATCCGCTTTTCCGGCTTCCTCTGTACTCAGAGGTTGCACGAGGGCCATCGGAACTCCATACAAGGTAGCTTCTGTCGATTCAGCACTCCGAATCACCCTTCCATCCCCAAGCATCCAACCCATGCAAAAGAATCTTCTCGGCCTGGCGATCGCCACGGCCCTCTCCTCCACCGCGGTGGCCAACACCGACAACAGCTGGCTGGCGCTGGATCAGGAGATTTCGAACCTGTCCACGAACGTCGTCAACGACAGCGGTGTGGCCGTCAGCGGCTTCTTCACCACCTACTACGAGAGCAACTCGGACACCGACACCGGTGGCTGGGAGCTCGGCTACGTCCGCCTGAACTTCAAGGCTCAGGTCGAGGACTTCAAGGTCAAGGTCTCCACGGACCTCGCCTCCGGTACCGCGTCCCTCAAGGACGCCTACGTCCGTTGGTCCGTTGCCGATGACGTCGATGTGACCGTCGGTCAGTTCAAGCGTCCGTTCCTGTACGGCTACAACGTCGGTGGGGGCAGCCAGCTCTTCCTGATGCGCAGCGCCAACGCGCAGAACGAAGTGCGTGACCGTGGCTTCATGGTCAACGGTGGCCTTGGCGACATCGGCACCTGGGCGATCGCCGCCCAGAACGGCGCCGACGGCGTCACCGACGAGCACCACTTCACCGCTCGCGTCGTCGCCGACGTGATGGGCGAAGGCGCCTTCGGCAAGCACGAGGGTGGCGTCGACTTCTTCGGCGCCGAGGGCACCCACGCCTCCGTGGCCGTGGCCTTCGGTCAGGAGAACGACGCCGTCGAGGACTACCAGAAGCTCGGCATCGAGGCGGCCATCGCCGTCGCCAACTTCTGGGCCATGGTGGACATGGTCGACTGGTCCGTGGACGGCACCGGCCTCACCGGTGGCGGCCCCGCCGATGGCGAAGCCCCGATGGGCATCACCCTCGCCTACATGTTCCAGGAAGACGTCGAAGTCGCCCTGCGCATGGACGACCTCGACAACACCGTCGACACCTCGATCATGACCATCGGTGCCAACTACTACCAGCACCTGCCCCACACCGTGAAGTGGTCGCTCAACTTCGAGAGCGTGTCCTCGGACACCGCCGCCCTCGAGACCGACACCATCCGTCTCGGCATGACGCTCTCCTTCTGATCGTCGCCTAGCTGCTCCCGGGCGCGTCTCGGGACACGAGCACAAGCCCCTCCTCCGGCGCGTCTGGAGGAGGGGCTTGTGTCGTTCAGGGGCCACTGGGGCTCTGCGCTCTTCCGCCGCGCGGGCGGTTTTTGCTCAGGCGCCGCAAGGGCTGTGCGCTCTCTCGCCGCGCGGGCGATGGTGGTGGACCTGCGGTCGGCTTTCGCTCGGTCCTTGCTCAAGGTGGCCCTCGTGTCGCACGGGAAGGCGTGTCGTCACGAGGGGGTCAGCGGCGCGCCCACTTGGGAGCGTGGGGCGGTCGGGGGCGTTGG